>DAOWCM010000374.1 GCA_030639555.1 Candidatus Eiseniibacteriota bacterium
TGCCGGGAGCGCCGTAGACGTGCGCGGCCATGGCCTTGAGAAGCTGCTCCGCCACGAAGTTGTTGCTGAACTTGTTGAGGTCGCGCACGATGAGCGACAGCGGCTTGGACGTATGCACCACGAGCGTCCGAGCGTCCTCGGGCGCCACTCCCAATGCCACCGTCCCTCCAAACTCCACGCCCGCCGACTCAAGGAACTCCCGCAGGACCGTGCCGAAGTACCACAGACCGTCGTCCAGACTGCGGTAGTGAACGCGCGTCCCCGATCCCGCCGGAACGCTCCCGCTCACCGTGATCACGTTTTTCCCATCCTCGAACGTCCGTCGCACGCTCAGATTCGAGCGGCTTCGGGACCTCCCGGTGGACACTCCGCCCCGCAACTCCACGAACGACGTCCCGGGCGCGAGCTCCACGACGGCGGGGGCGCCGCGACGCTCTGACGGTGTCGTGTGCACGGCGACCGCATTGAAGTTCAGGGAGAGCGCGCCCGTCCGCGCGTGATAGGCGCGGTCTCCATTGGCGACCGTCAGTGAGGTCGTGTTCGCGGAATCGAAATACGCGGCATCCAGCACGAGGTCGCCCTCGATGCGTTCTATCCCGAGCACGCGGATCGACTCCGCCAGCTTCCAGAGTTCCTCGGATACGAGCGACGGGTCTCCCGTGCCTCGAACGTAGAGGTTCCCTGAGAGCGTGGCCCCGAGTTCGGGAGCGTCCGTTGAGACGATCGTCTCGAATCGGTAGTCGGGGCCAAGCACGGACAGCGCGGCAGCGGCGGTGATGACCTTCATGTTCGATGCGGGTACCATGAGCCTGTCGGCGTTGCGCTCGTAGACCACTTCCCCCGTCGCGGCGGATACGACGAGAATGGCGGCTTCGGCGCCCCTCATATGCGGCTGCCGCATCCCCGACTCGACCACCCAGTCGAGCGCGGCTTGGTCGTCCGCCTGCGGTTGCGACTCCGCCTGTGCGTCCGCCTGCGCCGGCGCACAGAACGATGCTACGACCAGCAGGGCCGCGAACGCGGGGTGACATCTCAACCGGCGCGCTGTTGGGTTCATGCCTCGCTCACCTCCGGACCTCCGGGACGCTCCATTGCCGATGCGACCATCCCTCTGAATTCGTCCATGTCGATGGCCAGACCCGGGCACTCCTTGCGCCGGATCTCTTCGCCGTCCTCAACGACGAAGCCCGTCCCCTCAAGCTCCCGGTGCCCGAGCACGCGGTCGGGCGGAAGCCCCAGTTCAGTGGCCAGGGCGGCGCACATCTCAGCCGCGGTCTCGAGCTGGGCCCTGGGGGGCGGCTCCTCCCCGGCCTCGTACGCCATGCAGACACCTATCGCCCTGTCGTTCCAGGGACCGACGTGCCAGCCCCTGACGTCCTTCCCGATGCACCGCAGGAGGAGTCCGTCGGGCTCCACGAAGTAGGCGTAGGCAATCGTTGGACACCCCTCGTCACAGATGTGGTTGGGTCCCGTGTGGTACCTGGCCGTCTCCCAGACGTTCCATCCCGGCATCGCCGTGCAGTGAAGCACGATCGTATCGATCAAGGCTACGTCCCTGCGCTGGGGTTCGCAGGAGGTCGGCAGGACCGGGGAGATGTCGTGCAGCCAGTGCATGGAACCTCCGGTGCGTTACGGTGCGAAACTCGCCTCGCGGCCTGGAAAGACGACACGGCCGCGTGCCGCCGCGGTGTGGTCAGGGCCACGACCTCAGTAAGTTTGTGAGCTCTGCGAAGTTGTCGATGACCCTGTCGGCGTCCTTGAGCTCGTCTCTGGAGGCGAAGCCCCACGTGCACCCTACCGCCAGAGCGCCGGCGGCGCGAGCGCCGTATATGTCCGTGTGCCTGTCACCCACCATGACGGTGCGTCCTGGAGCTACAGACAGGCGTTCCCTTATGAGGTCGATCAGCTCGCCCTTGTGGGACGTGCGCTCCTCTCCTGCGCAACGCGCGTCGTCGAAGAACGGACGGATCTCGAAGTAGTCGAGGATATGATTCATGTAGCCCGAGCCGGCGTTCGTCGCAACGCCGAGCAGAAACCCCATCTCTCGCATCTCCCCGAGCGCCCTGACCGCACCCGGAAAGAGGGCGCCCCGGCCGTCGTTAACCAGCGTGCGCTCCCAGTGCCAGATGAGGTCGTCGATCTCCTCGATGTACTCCTCCGCCAGCGCCGGGAAGACCTTCCGCGCGAAATCCTCTCGCGTGCAGCCCACGCCCGAGAGAACCAGGTCCTCACTGGGCGGCGCCACCACGTCTCCGTGGCGCTCGTTCAGGTCGTGGACGGCGCGCTCGACGGCCCCGAGGGTCGTGGCGGTCGAGGAGTAGAGAGTGCCGTCGAGGTCGAGAATGACGAGGTCTATGTTGGCCAAATGAGGTCCTCCGAGGGTTCGCGCCGCGCAATGAACAGTCCGGTCATTATACACCAGGAGCGTGGCCCCCGTCCCGTAACCTGCGGAGCCCGCGCGCAACGAGCTTCAGGACCGGCTAGCGGCTCGGAACAACCCCGCGCGCGCCTGCAGCCGTGCAGCACA
>DAOWCM010000233.1 GCA_030639555.1 Candidatus Eiseniibacteriota bacterium
GGCGTGACCCATGTCGGTCGCGATCGGAATGTCGATGTGCGGATTGGCGTCGTCTGCGCGCTCGCCGGGAAGGATGCCGATCGTGAGTCCCCCCGCGGCCTTCGCACCTCGCGCGGCCGCTTCCATGACCCCGCCCAGGCCTCCACAAATGAGAACGCCGCCCCGGCGAGCGATCTCACTACCGACACGCTCAGCGATTGAGGCGGTCGCCTGGTCACAGCGTCCTGCTCCCACCACCGTGATTCTGACAGGCCGGGTCGTCAATGTCTCCCACCTGTTGGTGTGGTCGGGGCGAGAGGATTCGAACCTCCGACCTCACGGTCCCGAACCGTGCGCGCTAACCTGCCTGCGCTACGCCCCGACGTAACGTCGGATATTACACTAGAGCCGCCACAGATGCAAGACTCCCTGTGTCAGGAGCGTGACGACTACGCCCGCGATCAGGATGCCGCAGATGATCGCAGGTATTGCATACCTGGGTCTTACACCGAACAGATGAGCCGCCAGTGCCCCGGTCCACGCCCCCGTGACCGGTAGAGGGATGGCGACGAACGCGATGAGCCCCAGCGCCTCGTACCTCTCGACGAGGCCGCTCCTGCGCCTCGTCCTGGCGAACAGCCTCGTCATGAAGCGGTCCATCGGGGGCCAGCGTCTGAAGAGCCCCTCGAGAGGGCCCATCAGGTAGATGATCGGTATGATGGGCAGGAAATTCCCGGCCGCACAGACAAGAAACGCCGTGCGCCAGTCGATGCCCAGCTTCAGCGCCACGGGAATCCCCCCCCGGAGTTCCGCTATCGGCATCGCAGAGACGATGAACGCCACTGCCTCCTCCGGCATCCCGGACAGCATCTCAACCACGTTTTCAATCATGGCGTGCACCGCCCGTCCGGCGCGCTTCGCGCCTCGCGCGCTCCGTATCTCTCACGTTCCCCGGGTCTCCGGAGTCTCCCCTGTTTCTGTCGTTTCTCACGTTTCCTTGCTCCACCCTTCTTTGCCAACGAGCGGGACGAAGACACATCCTCCGGCGTCCCTCACGGACACCTCGCCCTCGCTCTTCACGATTACCCGGAGCTGCTGCAGTCCCTGGCTGCCCACGGGCACGACCATTATGCCCGGGTCGCCGAGCTGCTCCTCAAGGCTCGGAGGCACCTCAGGCGCTCCGGCCGTGACTATTATCCTGTCGTAGGGTTCGAACTCCGTCCAGCCGATCGTGCCGTCGCCGATGCGTATTGCGACATTCGAGGCTCCGAGCTTCTCCAGAACCGCTCTGGCGCGGGCCGTGAGGCTCTCCACGCGCTCGATGCTGAACACCTGCTCCGCCAGCCTCGAGAGGATGGCGGTCTGATACCCGGAACCAGTGCCTATCTCGAGCACCCTCTCGCTACCTGTCAGCTCGAGTACCTGGGTCATCAGCGCCACCATGAACGGCTGCGAGATGGTCTGGCCTTCCCCTATTGGAAGCGCGTGGTCGCCGTAGGCGCGCGATTCCATGCCGGGCGCGACGAAGAGGTGCCGCGGAACCTCTCGCATGGCCTCAAGCACTGCCTCGTCCGTGATGCCTCGCGGTACGAGCTGCGTCTCGACCATCTCGTTCCGGAGGGATTCCCAGTCCATCAGCCGGTCTCCCCCTCATTCTCCTCGGATCGGTCGGCCGCGGAGTTCGGTGTTCCAGCCTCAACGGCCTCCGCCCCGGGTGTCTTGATGCCGGCCGCCACTATCTGTTCGAGGGGCCAGCTCCGCAGCACGTCCATTGCCCGGTAGTCGGTGAGATCGAGGTGGATCGGGGTGATGGAGACCAGTCGCTGGGACACGGCCGCGTAGTCCGTGTCCGGCTCCGGCTCCCAGGACGTCAGCTGCCCGCCTATCCAGTAGTAGGTCCGGCCGCGCGGGTCCTGCTTCTCCACGACGGCCTCCTCGTAGACCTGTTTGCCCTGCCGGGCGATCTCCACGCCTGTGATCTCTTCTCTCGGTATGTTCGGGACGTTGACGTTCAGCAGGGTTCCCTCGGGAAGTCCGCGCTCGAGCACCATGAGCGCCACCTCTCTCGCGATCTCGGCGGATGCCTCGTAGTCGTAGGCACCTGACTCGCACCGGCAGAGCGACACCGCTATTGCCGGAATGCCCATTAGCGTCGCCTCCATGGCCGCGGCGATGGTCCCGGAGTACGTGACGTCGTCGCCCATGTTCGCTCCCCTGTTGATGCCGGAGACCACGAGGTCGGGCGGCTCCGGGAGAAGCAGCTTGAGCGCAAGCAGCACGCAGTCGGTCGGCGTTCCGTCGACGCCGATGATGTTCTCCTTGATGCGGTGGGTTCGAAGAGGGACGTCCATCGTGAGCGAGTGGCTGGCGCCGCTCCTCTCGCGGTCCGGGGCCACGACGGTCACGTCGGCGACCTCCTCGAGCGCCTTCCGCAGAGCCTTGATGCCGCGCGCGTGAACGCCGTCGTCGTTGCTTATGAGAATGCGGGGCCTGTCCAAGTCGATGCTCCCAGTGTTTACCGCCAGAACATGCTGCGGCTGACCAACCTCACGAATCGCAGAGTGTCGACGATCGGGTTGATGTGGCTGACGGCGCCCGTGTAGATGGACGTGATCGCGACGGCCGCCGTCCTGTAGCCGCGCCGCGCCGCGCGGATGAGAAGCTCGGATTCGGTGTCGTAGCGCGTCGTGACGAACGACTTCACGATGTCTCTCAGGACGCGGACTCTGATCAGCCGATACCCGCTCTGGCTGTCGGGGATATTCTGACCAGTAATGAGCGAGACGATCCTCGACGTCGTGCGGTTCGTCCATATCCTGAGCCTCGGCATCTCGCCGACGGCGTGCATTCTCGTGCCGACGATGATGTCCGCGTCACACTTGTCCAGGGCGTCGAGGAAGTCCGGGATCGCCGACGGGTCGTGCTGTCCGTCGCCGTCCATCGTGACTACGGCGTCGTACCCCTTCGCAATCGCGTACTCGAACCCTGTCTTGAGAGCGGCGCCTTTCCCGAGGTTGACCTCGTGTTCGAGAACGTGCGCCCCGGCGGCCTCGGCCGCGGCGGAGGTTCCGTCCGTCGAGCCGTCGTTGATGACCACGACATCGAGGCCGAGGTTGAGCCCGAGCACGCCCCGGACGACCTCACCAACCTCACTCTCGAGGTTCTTGCAGGGTATGACGACGAGAGTTGTCATCGGTGGCTTCCCGTATCCTCCGCTTCACGTTCCTCCGGCCCCTCGCCGGCGACCAAGCTCATCCGGTCTCAGGCGCCCCACGCACCGAACGCATTCTCCTCAGCAGCTGACGGTCCTTTTCCACTGCTCCGTCCGTGTCCCAGATCGGGCTGAAGACATACCACTGCTCCGGGTACCGCCTGACGTAGCGCTCGAGCACTGCTACGGCCCGTTCGACGGTGTCCCTCACGTCCGCGTCGAAGTCGTCCGTCACACGCGGCGCGATCGGCTCGGCCAGGATGAACTCGTGCTTCCCTTCCGGCGCCATCACCATGAAGGTCGGGACAATGATCGCTCCGAGGCGCCTCGCCAGGAGGGCGTAGCCGTCCGGCATCAGAGCCTCGCGTCCGAAGAAGGGGACCCTGATACCCTGACCGGTCGTCGGGCGGTCCCCCACGATGACAACGAGGTGTCCTCTCTTGAGAGACCTGAAACACCTGTGAAACGCGGAGACCGGAACGACGTCGATGCCCTTGTCGGCGCGACGCCCGTCGAAGAACCTGGTCACGAGCGTGCTGGGATGGACATCTACGAGGACGGCCAGCGGCCCGGCCAGAAGACCGACGGCCGCGGCACCCATCTCCCAATTGCCGACGTGGGCCGTGGTCGATATCGTCGGAGTGTCGGGGCTCGCGTACGCTCCGAGTCGCTCGATCGTCTCCCGGCTTCCCTTCGTGAGGTAGTCGTCGAGGTTGTCGCGCGTGACGAGCGGCAACCTCAGGAAGTCGGTCACGAAGACCGCGAAGTTCTCGAAGATCTTCCGCCGGAGGAGCTTGAGCTCCCGGGGCGAGCGCTCGTCCCCGAACGCGACC
>DAOWCM010000152.1 GCA_030639555.1 Candidatus Eiseniibacteriota bacterium
GATCAATGAGTGCTAGGCGGAGGATCGTAACGGTCGCTGCGCGCGCCACGCTCACTGCCACGGCATTGACGCTCTGCCTCGCTGCTCCCGCGTGGTGCGACGATGTCCCGACGCCCGAAGAGGCCTGCGAGAAGGCGCGTACGCTCGTCCGGCAGGGCCATGTCACCGACGCCGAGGCCTACCTGGCGGACCTGGTCGCGGAAGAGGACGGAGCGCACGCCGCGAACGCGATCGTACTGCTCGAGGCCGCCCGGCTGTCCACGTCCGCCGAGGTCTGCCGGATCTACGCGGCTCGGGCCATCAAGAGAACCCGCAGCGACGCCCTGCTGGAAGCGGCGTACATGCTCAGGGGCGACAGCTACTTCGCGGAGAGCCTCTACATCAGCGCGAGCCACGAGTACGAGGAGGCGGCGAAGCACTCCGCAAAGCGAGGTCCGGGGCTTGCCGACCTGAAACGCGCCAGGAGCATCCTGGCGTCGGGCGATGCCGGGGCAGCGGTCGAGGCGTACCGGGCCATCGCGGACTGGGGCGCCACGCCGGGAGAGCTCACGCCCGTCGCGGAAGTCGGGCTCGCCCAGTCGCTGCTGGCGGCCGGACGGGCGCCGGAGGCCGCCGAGCAGTTCGAGAGAACGGCCCGCGTGTACGAGAAGAGGGAGGTCCGGGTCCGGGCGCTTGCCGGCGCCGCGGAGAGCCACGAGGCCGCGGGCGCGGATGCGGAGGCAGTTGCGGCGCTCGCACTTCTTGTCTCGGACTACCCGGACAGCTACGAGGCGGTGCTGGCTCGGGAGAGACTCCGTACCTACTCGCTTCCTGACAGCACGCTTCCGTACGGTGAGGCCCCCGACACAACCGCATTGCTGGGCGATCCGCCGGAATCGCCCGAGCAGTAATCCTTGGAGGCGTGAGGGAGACGACCACCGGGCCTCCACCGGTGGTTGTTCGTTCGTGGGCCCCGTGAGAGGCTCGTAGGACCGGAGACCCGATGGCGAAGCTCACACCGATGATGGAGCAGTACCAGAGGATCAAGTCGCAGCATGAGGATGCGATCCTCCTGTTCCGCATGGGCGACTTCTACGAGACGTTCTTTGACGACGCGAAGACGGCCGCCCGCGTCCTCGGTCTGGCACTGACCACCCGCGACAAGAGCGGCAAGAACCCGGTCCCGCTTGCGGGCGTCCCGCACCACGCGCTCGAATCGTATCTCGCCCGGCTCGTGAACGCGGGCTACCGCGTCGCGATCTGCGACCAGGTGGAGGATCCAAAGCAGGCACGCGGGATCGTCAGGAGAGAGGTCACGGAGGTGATAACTCCCGGGGCCATTCTCTCATCGACGATGCTGGACGAGAAGCGTTCCAACTTCCTCGTCGCGCTGGCGCCGGGTGGTGAGCGCACCGGTCTCGCCAGGATCGACCTTTCGACCGGCGAGTTCAACGTCACCGAGTTGGATACTGCCGACCTGCGTCGCGAGGTGCTTCGCGCGGACGCATCGGAGCTGCTCGTCCCGGAGGGCGAGTTGGAGAAGGAACCGCTCGCCTCGCTCCTCGCCGACATCCCCGATGTTCCCGTCAGTCCGGTCGCCGACTGGGAGTTCGGCATCGAGCAGTCGCGGGAGACGCTCGAGAGCCACTTCGGCGTCGCCAATCTGGACGGCTTCGGGTGCTCCGATCTCGAAGAGGGTATCGCTGCGGCGGGCGCCGCACTTCGATACCTGACCGACCTCAAGAAGCGCGACCTCGGGCAGATAACCTCTCTCAGACGCATCCACCACTCCGAGCAGATGGTCCTCGATGAGACCACTCAGAAGAACCTCGAGCTCGTTGAGCCTCTGGACCGAGGCTTCCCCGAAGCGACGCTGCTCTCCGTGCTGGACAGAACCGACACGCCGATGGGCGCGCGGCTCCTGAGGCAGTGGGTGCTGTACCCCCTGCTCGACCATGAGGAGATCGGTGAGCGCCTCGACTCCGTCGAGGGATTGGTCGCGGGTCGCGGCATCCGGCAGGAGTCGTCGGGCATCCTGCGGGAGCTCTGCGACATCCCGCGCGTCGTGGGTCGGGTCGCATCGGGCCACGCGAGCCCACGGGATCTTGCGTCACTTCGCCGATCTCTCGAGCTCCTTCCCGCCGTACGCGATCTTCTGGCATCCTCGAACTCGGAGGCCGTCCGCGGGCACGGCGAGAACCTCCCGAATGTCGAGGACATAACCGGGATCATCCGCGAGGCCATAGTCGACAGCCCCCCCGCTACCTTCAAGAACGGCGGCATCGTCAGGGACGGCTACAGCGGTCAGCTGGACGACGTTCGTGCGACCGCTCGCGAGGGGAAGGGGTGGATCGGAAAGCTGCAGACGCAGGAGCGGGAGAGCACGGGCATCCCGACGATCAAGGTGGGCTACAACAGAGTCTTCGGGTACTACCTGGAGGTCACGAAGCAGCACGTCCACCTCGTCCCGGATCACTGGATCGGGAAGCAGACCCTGGTCAACGCGGAACGCTACGTGACGCCGGAACTCAAGGAACACGAGTCGCGAGTGCTGACGGCCGAGGAGGACATGCTCCGGCTGGAGCACGAGATCTTCGAGGACGTGCGCGGCCGCGTGGCGGTCCATGCGACGACGCTGCAGAACGCTTCGGCCGTGCTCGCGCGCATCGACGTCCTGTCGTCGCTCGCCACGGTCGCGGAGGAATCCCGCTACGTGAGGCCGGAGGTCGGCGACTGGAACGAGCTGACCATCCGCGACGGCCGTCACCCCGTGGTCGAGAAGCTGCTCAGAGGCGAGGAGTTCGTGCCGAACGACGTGAGCTTCGATGCGGACGCGCGCCAGATATTCCTGATAACGGGCCCGAACATGGCGGGCAAATCCACTTATCTGAGGCAGGTGGCGCTGGCGGTCATCATGGCGCAGATCGGGTCGTTCGTCCCGGCCAGCTCCGCGAGAATCGGTATCGTGGACAGGATCTTCACGCGCATAGGCGCGACCGATGCCCTCGCCAGGGGGCGCAGCACGTTCCTTGTGGAAATGAGTGAGACCGCGCACATCCTCCACGACGCCACGCCGCGAAGCCTCATACTCCTGGACGAGATCGGCCGTGGAACAAGCACGTTCGACGGCCTCTCCATCGCCTGGGCCGTGACGGAGTATCTCCACAACCGCGGCGACGTCCGTCCGTGGACGATGTTCGCGACCCACTATCACGAACTGACGGAACTCGAGGACGTGCTTCCACGCCTCAAGAACATGAATGTGCTGGTAAGGGAGACCGGGAACTCGATAGTATTCCTGAGGAAGATAGTCCCGGGCTCCGCCAACCAGAGCTACGGGATAGAGGTAGCCAAGCTGGCCGGCATACCCCGCGAGGTCATACTCCGGGCCCGTGAGGTCCTGGAGAACCTCGAGTCCACGCAGTACACGACCGACGCCGTGCCGCGTCTGGCGGGCGGCGAACACGGCCCGCTCGGCCCAGGCGGACCGCAGCTGAGGCTCTTCGACTCGGAACCGTCGGAAGTGGAGCGGGAGATCGAGGAACTCGAGATCGAGCGGATGACACCGCTCGATGCCTTCGACAAGCTGGTCGAACTCAGGAAGCGAGTGAAGCGTGGGTAGCCGAATCAGGATCCTGAGCGAGAGCGTAGCGAACATGATCGCCGCCGGGGAGGTGGTGGAGGCGCCGTTCTCGGTCGTGAAGGAACTCATCGAGAACGCGCTCGATGCCGGCGCGACGGAGATCGCCGTTGACATCAAAGGTGGCGGGAGCGACCTCGTGCGCGTCACCGACAACGGCTCCGGAATGAACCGCGACGACGCCCTGGCCGCGTTCGACCGCTTCGCCACCAGCAAGCTCACGACCGCGGACGATCTCGAGGGCATCTCTACGCTCGGCTTCCGAGGTGAGGCGCTGCCAAGCATCGCCTCTGTCTCACGAATCAGGCTCGTCACCTGCGAGGACGGTGACGTTGAGGGAACGGAGGTCGATCTCGTCGGCGGAGAGGTCCGGGACGTGATACCGGCCGGGCGCAAACGGGGGACGACCGTGGAGGTTTCCTCTCTCTTCTACAACACGCCGGCGCGGCGCAAGTTCCTGAAGAGCGACAGCGTCGAGGTCAGACGGATCATGGACCTCTTGACTGAGTATGCGGTGCTCCACCCGTCTATCCGACTGGACGTCGCGATCGACGGCAAGCTCGCACTCGGACTGATGGCGGTCGACACGCTGGCGGAGCGCGTGGCTGGAGTTCTGGGCAGCAGGACGGCCGCGGAGATGCTGCCCGTCTCGCTCACGGAGGAGGACGGTTCGGTAGAGGGGCTCGTGGGGCGGCCGACGATCGCGCGCTCGCGCGGAGCGCAGCAGGTGGTGGCCATCAACGGCCGCCCGATCAGGAGCCGGCTGATAGGCGCCGCCGTTCGCTCCGGCTACGGCGAGCTTCTGCCTCGCAATAGACACCCGGTGATATTCCTCATGTTGACCGTGGACGGCTCCCTCGTGGACGTCAACGTCCATCCGACGAAGAGAGAGGTCCGGTTCGGCAACAGCCGTCGGATCTTCGGCCTCGTAGAGAGCGCCGTCCGCTCGGCCCTCATGTCCCACGATACGGCGCCCACGCTATCCACTTACGAGGTCAGGACCGCTGGGCGATCGCGGGTGGGGTCTCAAAGCGCAGCCGCGGTGGCCACGTCTGAGCTGCAGTTCCCCACGGTGGTCCGGGAGAACGAGCCCGTGGCCATCTCGGAGGACGAACTCCGGACCGAGACAGGCGACGACGAGCACCACGCCAAGTTCTGGCAGCTGCATCAGTCGTACGTCTTCATCCAGACCCGCGAGGGCGTGCTCATCGTCGACCAGCATGCGGCGCACGAACGCGTCCTCTACGAAAGGGCGAGAGTGGCGCTCTCGGGAGCCGCGGAGACGGGCCCCAGCCAGCAGCTGCTCTTCCCGGTGGCGGTCGAGCTGTCGCCCGGGGAGTGGGAATCGTTCGACGGCGTCAGGCCACTTCTCGACAAGCTGGGTTTCAGTATCCGGTCGATGAGCGGCAGGACCGTGCTTCTCGAGGCCGTCCCGGGTGCCTTCCCCAGGTGGCCGCACGACAGGATCCTCCACGATATCCTCACGGAACTGCCGTCAGGCAAAGCCGACGTCCGCGACCTGGTGGAGAGCATCGCGAAGACGGTGGCGTGCAAGGCGGCCATCAAGGCGGGGGACAGGCTGGCCGAGGAGGAGATGCGCTCGCTCATCGACCAGCTCTTCGCCACCGAGCTTCCATACTCCTGCCCGCACGGCCGACCGACTTTCATGCGCATGACCTCCGAGGAACTGGACAAGAGGTTCGGCCGAACATGATCGCCGGGCAAGCCCAAAGCTCTCGACACGAAGTACTGACCGTCGTCGGACCGACCGCCGTTGGCAAGACGGCGGTCGCGATCGCTCTGGCGCGCTCACTCAAGGGCGAGATCGTCTCCGCCGCCTCCCGCCAGGTCTACCGCGGAATGGACATCGGCACCGCCAAACCCACCGC
>DAOWCM010000226.1 GCA_030639555.1 Candidatus Eiseniibacteriota bacterium
ATCCCGAAGGCCGAGATACCCTTCATCTTCGAGGACTTCTTCCGCGTCAAGAGCTCGAAGACGGCTGAGATCCCTGGCACGGGCCTCGGCCTGTCCATTGTAAAGAAGATCGTCGAAGGACATCACGGTTCGGTCGAGGTCGAGTCGACCGAGGGTGAGGGAGCTTCCTTCAGCGTCTTCCTCCCTCTCACGCACACGGAGAGCGGAGCGGAGGAGCCGGCGGACTAGACGGATCTGAGATCCCGCCGCGTGTCCGGTGAACGGTCAGCAGGCGGACGGACACCACTGCGAGAGGAGAGCGACGATATGTCGGAGGGTGGGAGGTTCAAACACATCCAGGTATTCTGTCCGGAGTGCCAGAAGATGATCTCGCCGGGCGAGTACGCGATGTGCCCCTACTTCGAGGGCGGGGAGCTGGACATCTCTGAAGCGGAGAAGGTCTTCAAGCAGCTCTTCACGTGCCACGTGAAGTGCGGGACCAAGATCGAGTATCACTACTACAAGGACGGCGAACGCGTCACGACGACCCTCAATCCCGTCGAGAACGAGTCGATGCTCCTTGAGATCCTGAAGAAGGTGGCGAGCCACTAGGAGGAGGGAGAGTTGGCAGGGAAACACGTCCTCATCGTGGACGACGATACAGCGTTCGTCAAACTGTATTCGCTGTTCCTGAAGAACTCTGGCCTCGAGGTCTCAGGGGTCTACAGCGCGGGCGAGGCGCTCGGCGCCATCGAGGAGTTCTCGCCCGACCTCGTGGTTCTCGACGTCATGATGGAGCATTTCGACTCCGGCTTCACCGCAAGCAAGTTCATCAAGGAGAAGTACCCCGACATGCCGATCATACTCATGACCGCGATCGGCGAGGAAACGGGGATGGACTTCAAACCGAAGGACGATTCGGAGCGCGAACTCATGCACGCCGATGCCTTCCTGGACAAGGAAGCCAGTCCGGAAGAGCTCCTGCGGAAGATCAATGAGATCCTGAGCTGACGTCCGCCGGCCGAGCGTGACAACCTCGCAGTGGCCGCCGTCGCGTGGAGGGAGATAAAGAAACGTGGGTGAGAAGAAGAAGGTCCTCATCATCGACGACAACATCAATTTCGTGAAGATAAACTCCGCCGTCCTGGTGTCGGGGGGCTACGAGGTGGAGGCGGCGTTCAACGCCGAAGAGGGGTTCACCAAGGTGGAGTACGGGCAGCCGGACGCCATCGTGCTCGACCTGATGATGGAACGGCACGACTCCGGATTCACCCTCGCGAAGAAGCTCAAGACGCATCCTGTCTACAAGAAGATCCCCATCCTCTTGCTCACGGCGGTGGGAGAAGCCACGGGGTTCAAGTTCTCCATGGAGAGCGACGGCTACTGGATGAAGACCGACGATTTCGCAGACAAGCCGATCGAGCCCGACCAGCTCCTCCAGAAGGTAGCGAAACTCATCAAGGACGCTGAGGGCGCGGACGAGCTGTCCTAGACACCGCACGAGAAGCCACCCGGGAGACACAACGTGACACCTGAAGCGACCGAGCAGGCGGCGTGGACACAGAATGAGATCATCGAGTCACGCGACCTCTCTGCCGACGTCAAGTTCTGGAAGCTCTATTGCCCCGAGATCGCGGCTGCCGTATCACCCGGGCAGTTCGTCGTCCTGCGAGCGGACGACTACGCGGAGAGGATCCCCCTGACGGTCGCGGACTTCGACAGGGAGACGGGCTTCATCACGGTCATCTTCCAGGCCGTCGGCGCCTCGACGAAGAAGATGGCGGGCTTCGGGGTCGGGCAACGCATGCTCGATGTCGTCGGTCCGCTCGGCGTGAAGAGCGAGATAGAGAACTTCGGCACGGTCGTATGCGTGGGCGGGGGCATCGGCGTGGCGCCCGTCTACCCCATAGTCAAGGCCCTTAAGAGCGCTGGCAACAAACTCATCTCGATCATCGGCGCCAGGTCAGAGAACCTCCTCATCCTCGAGGACGAGATGAAGGCCACATCGGACGAGCTCCTCGTGACGACCGACGATGGCTCGAAAGGACTGCATGGTTTCGTCACCGACGCGCTAGGCCAGCTCTATGACAGGGGTGAGAGCATCGACCGGGTCGTAGCGATAGGTCCGGTCGTCATGATGCGGGCGGTCTCGAACGCCACCAGGGAGAGGCAGATCCCAACGACCGTCAGCCTGAACTCCGTCATGATCGACGGAACGGGCATGTGCGGGTGCTGCCGCGTGCACGTGGGGGGAGAGACCAGATTCGCGTGCGTGGACGGGCCCGAATTCGACGGTCACCTCGTGGACTTCGACGAGCTGATGAAGCGCCAGGTGATGTACCAGCGAGAGGAGTACAGGGCGCTCTGGCACCACGAATGCATGCTGGCCGCCGAGGGCCAGGACGTGGAGAAGGCAGAGGCGCGCATCCCCATGCCAAAGCAGGACCACCGGGCCAGGGCCAACAACTTCGACGAGGTCGCTCTGGGATACACACGCGAGATGGCGCAGGAGGAGGCGCTTCGGTGCCTGCAGTGCAAGAAGGCGCCCTGCGTAGCCGGATGTCCCGTCGAAATAGACATCCCCGCGTTCATCAAGCTGCTGCAGGTCGGGGACTTCCTGGGGGCCGCTCGCAAGATCAAGGAGAAGAACAGCCTGCCGGGCATCTGCGGGAGGGTCTGTCCGCAGGAAGAGCAGTGCGAGATCGAGTGCGTGCTCTCGAAGAAGGGCCAGCCGATCGCAATCGGCAGGCTCGAGCGTTTCGCCGCCGACTACGAACTCAAGCAGGGCGAGATACGGGCGCCCGTCATCGCATCGCCGACGGGCCACAAGGTGGCCGTTGTAGGCGCCGGACCGGCCGGCCTCACAGTGGCCGGCGAGATGGCCAAGCTTGGGCACGATGTGACGATCTTCGAGGCGTTGCACAAGCCCGGTGGCGTGCTGGTCTACGGCATCCCCGAGTTCAGACTACCCAAGTCCATCGTGCAGGTGGAGTGTGACTACGTGATGAAGCTCGGGGTCAAGTTCAGGACAAGCTACGTCGTCGGGCAGCTGGGAACGCTCGGCTCACTCCTCGAGGACGGATACGGAGCGATCTTCGTCGCAACGGGGGCGGGCCTCCCCTACTTCCTCGGCATCCCGGGAGAGAACCTAAACGGCGTCTACTCGGCGAACGAGTTCCTCACTCGGACCAATTTGATGAAGGCTTATCTTTTCCCCGAGTACGATACGCCGATCCGCATCGGCAAGAACGTCGCGGTCGTCGGTGGCGGGAATGTCGCCATGGACTCGGCGCGGTGCGCCGTGAGGCTGGGGGCGGAAAAGGTCTACATCGTCTACCGCCGGTCCGAGGCTGAGATGCCCGCCCGGAACGAGGAGATCGAGAATGCGGTCGAGGAAGGCGTGATCCTCCACACGCTCCACAACCCCACACGTATCATCGGTGACGAGGAGGGGTGGGCCAGGCAGCTCGAGCTTCTCAAGATGGAGCTCGGCGAACCGGACGACTCCGGGAGGCGCAGGCCCGTTCCCATAGAGGGCACGGAGCACACGCTGGACGTCGACGTGGTCGTCTCCGCCATCGGACAGGGTCCGAACCCGCTTCTGACGAGCGCGACGCCGGAGCTCGAGCTGACGAAGTGGGGCAACATCGTCGCCGATGAGGAGAATGGGAAGACGAACATGAAGGGCATCTTCGCGGGCGGCGACATCGTAACCGGCGCCGCGACGGTGATCCTGGCGATGGGCGCGGGCAAGAAGGCCGCGCGAGCCATGGACGAGTATCTTCGCACGGGCGAGTGGTAGGGGCTTGTCGCGTGGGCTCTCCCGCCCGGTCCTTCCCACATGGCCCCTGATCCGAAATCGGCTCTTCCGCGGGAGCTCTGAATCATGGTCCTTACACTCAAGACGAGACTCGCCGCGAGCATCGCCGTCGTCGTGCTGATCATGGGTGTGGGCTCCACCATCATCGGGACGCGCCTCTTCGGTGACAGCCTCGTTACCCAGGTCCAGCGCGGTGTCGATCACGACCTCAACACCGCGTTCCTCGTCTACAACACCCGCCTCAGCGAGATCCAGACACAGATCGAGTTCGTCGCGCGCGA
>DAOWCM010000341.1 GCA_030639555.1 Candidatus Eiseniibacteriota bacterium
GAAAGGGAAAGGAGGACGCCGCCGGCGGGCACGGCTCCGCCCACGATGCCGGTTCTCCCGGCGGACACGGTGACGTTCACACCCGCATCGGCGGCCGCGACAAGCGCGTCAGAAACCTGCGCCTCGTCTCTGACGATGACCAACCGATCCGCCTCGGCGGGACCGTACCGCGATTCATCCGACAGGTAGTCGGCGTACGACTCCTCTATCCGCTCACGTGAGTCCACGACGAGCGGCTGGGCACCGTTGCCCGGCCTCGGCTTCTCTGCTTCGATGACGTTGCTCAAGCGCTAGACCTCGAGCACGAGGCCTCTCGGGAAGTTCGTCAGATTCTCGACGGTCCCGTCCTCGTGCACGTAGTAGACGTCCTCGATCCGCATGCCGTAGCCCTTGTCGGGGTAGTAGAGCCCCGGCTCGACCGTGAAAATGGACCCCGGCACGAGCGTGTCGGTGTTACCCGAAAAGTCGGACAGGGTCGGCTTCTCGTGCACGTCCAGCCCGATGCCGTGTCCCAGGCTGTGCACGTACCCGTTCCTCACGTGTGGATCGGTGCGCGGTGTCTCGATACCTCGCGCCTCGAAGAAATCGCAGGTCCGGATCTGGTAGACCGACGCCTTCTCCCCCATCTCGAGCGTCGGCGCCACGGCGTCGTAGCACTCCTCCAGTGTCTTGTAGCTGTCAAGGATCTCCTGCGAGGCTTCCCCCAGAACGAACGTGCGCGTCATGTCGAAGAAGTAGCCTCCGCCCGCTTCTTGAGGAAAGATGTCGAACACGATGGTCTTGCCGAGCTCGATCGGGTCGGAGTCGTTTCCACGGCTGTGGGGTATGCCCGCGTCCCGGCCTATGGCGAAGATCGTGTCCACCTCCTCAATGATCTTGCGGCGCGCGAGGGACATTTTGATCTCCGCCTTGCAGTCGCCGATGGTCAGGGGGCTCCCGTCGTCCTTCAGGAGCTTCCCGCCGTCGACCTTGTGGGATTTCATGAAGTCGGCGATGTGACCCACGACCTCACAGGTCTTCCGCCCCATCTCCCTGATGCGGTCGAGTTCCTCCGGGCCCTTGGTCATGCGGGCCGTGATGAAGATGTCGTCGATGAACTCGCCGATGACGGTCACATCCGGCAGGCCGTCGTCGAGCGCCTTGAGGAACTCCCAGTTGCGCCCCACGTCACCCTGTCCATAGAAGGCCACACGACCCTTGACCCCGAACTCCTCGAATATCGTCTGGTAGTACTTGACACTCGCGGCCAGGCGGTCGCCGCCCGACTCCTTGATCATCTCGAGGATGTTGTACTTGGACGTATCGATCGTCTTGAGTCCGCTCGCGGCCGCTTCCTCCCGTTCCATGCTCCCGCACAGAAGGACCGGTTCCTCACCACGCTTCTTGATGACGATGGCGTGTGAGATGCCGGCCCCGTTGACCATGTAATACATAGTGGCGTTGCCCTTGACGGCGCCCGTGACGATCGCGACGTCGATTCCGCGCTCCTGCATCAGCCTGTCGATATCTCGCTTCACTGGTCCAAGCCTCCCATGATGTGGTTGCGCAGCGGCCGCTCTCGCCCGGGCGGCCGCGGCGAGACCTACAGAGCTCTCAGAATGTAGTACAGATTTCCCATCTCACCGTTGATGTGAGCGTCAAGAGACACGCGCTCGTGCTTCGAACCCTCCTCGTAGATCGCGGCGAGCTCGAGCGTGCCACACCTCTCTATCTGCTCCTTGAACTCCTCGAGTATCCAGAGCCGGAGCTCGTGCCGCTCTATGAGCACCTGCTTCGTGCCGCGGTCGTCGATCTCCATCGTGCAGAGCTGATGGCTGCGGCGAGCATCGCGGTCCTCACTCTCGATGCGCCACTCGGTCTTCACCTTGACGCCGTCGTGTTCCATCTCCCAGGTGCTTCCTTCTTCGTGCAGCCGGCCGTCCCAGGCGCACGACATGTGAACGATGTAGATGCCGCCGGGCCTGAGCGCCTCGCCCGTCAGCCTGAAGTGGGACACGATTGCTTCGTCATCGAGAAGGTAGCCCAGGCTGTTGATCGAATTCAAGGCCGCATCGAACTCGCGCGGGAACACCGCGGTCTCCATCTCGGCGCGGACGAGCGCCACGGCACCGGACGTCCCGGCCTCCTCCACTTTCTGCCGCGCGTAGTCCAGCATGGCCGGGCTCGTATCGTAGCCGGTCATGCGGTAACCGCGCCGCGGCAGCGCCACGAGGAAGCGGCCGGCGCCGCACGCCGGTTCCAGTATCCGCTCGACGGGGAACGGCACGTGCTCGCGGAAGAGCTGCGAAAAGAAGTCGATCTCGGGCTCGAGGGCCCATGAGAACGCCACGTCGTAGTAGAGCGGCAGGTTGTAGAGCTCTTCGCTCACAGCTTCCTCCCTCGCTCGCCTGTCGAGCTTCCGTCACTTGCCGGTCGAGCCCGACCCCTCCGGGAAGACCTCCCCGATGATCTCGTCCACGATCGCGCCGACGCGCGCCGCGAGCGCGGGCGTTAGTTCTTCGCCGAACGTCAGCACGTCGACAACCTCGATAGCGTATATCACGACGTCGTCGGGTACGTCCATGTCCTGCTGTCGGCCCAGCTCCATGACCGTCGCGAGATTCGTGCCGTGTGGTGAGTTGGAGTGGATCGTTCGACCGAGGTCATCGAGGTCGAGGCGCATGACGGTGCCCGGCTCCCTGCCGGTGAGAATGGAGTCGACGATCACAAGCCTGTCGTAGCCGAGGGACTCCTCCAGCAGCGAGAACCCCGCCTCCTCGTTGACCCCCACGTCCACGTCATCGCGGCCGGCGAGCCGCTCCTTGAGCTTGCCGGCGACGACGAGCCCGATGGAGTCGTCCGTCAGTATAGAGCTTCCCACTCCCAGTATCAGAGTTCTCACGACGTGAACC
>DAOWCM010000240.1 GCA_030639555.1 Candidatus Eiseniibacteriota bacterium
GAGGTCGACTAGCTTGTTGATGAGCCCCGTCACCATCTGCTCGTGCGCGAGCGTCTGCTCGAACACCTCGAGCGGGGAGCTCCAATCCGACGGCGGGGCGTCGATGGCGCCCAGCCGAACGCGGCCTCCGCGCTCGCCGACGTAGCTGAACATCTTGAGCGCGTGAACCTGTTCCTCCGCGAACTGCGCCCTCATCCACCGTGCGAACCCGCTCAGGCCCTCGCCGTCGAAATACGCAGCCATCGAGAGGTACAGGTACGCCGAGTACATCTCCGCAACGATCTGACTGTTGAGTGCCTTCTCCATCTTCACGTCAAGCATGGGGTCCATTCCTTTCGCTCGACCCGCCGTTTGCGGGCGCTCTCCTCTTGTTCAACCGAGTCCGGTCATTGTATCACGGCGCCGCCCGCGCATCACGACGACTTCCGGCCGGCATCACGGCGCCGCCCGCCCATCACGATGACGCCCGGCCGGCATGGCCGGAGAGCAGCGCTTCCTCGCTCAGGTCGTCTCGGATGCCGAGGCGAGTCAGGGCGAAGTCGTACTTCACAGGATCGTCCGGGCTGAACCCCCTGAACGCGCTCGTCACTTCCAGAGCCGTGCGGCCGTTGGCCTGCCTGCGGTCGGTCAGCCCGAGGGTCAGTGAGAGCCTGTGCATGTGTGTGTCCAACGGGACGATGAGCTTCGACGCCGGGACTGCGTCCCAGCCGCCGGGATCCACATCGTCGCTCCTCACCATCCACCGCAGGAAGAGGTGCAGACGCTTGCAGGCGCTGCCACGCTCGGGGTCGGGCAACGGGCAGGCGCCCTCTACACCCGGCGCCACGCACGATGCGTCCGTTATGGCGGCGACGAAGGAGGCCAGTGCCGGGAGCACCGTCTCATCCTCGGGCCGCAACAGTGTGCTGAAGAAACCGCCGAGCGTCCCGTGCTTGTCGACCGCCACGCGGACCCCGTCCAGCATCCGACAGATGTCATCCCCCGTCGTGAATCGGTGCCTGAACCCCGCGAACGCGCGCCGGAGCGAGTCCGGCGACGAGTTCCGCACGAACGCGGCCGGGTCGGGGCCCATACGCTCGAGCGCGTTTCCGGCGCTTCTCAGGATCTGCTTGACCCTGCCGTAGGCGAGCGTCGACGCGATCAACCCGACGACTTCGCGGTCGTCGGGATCGTCGTAGAGATACAGTAGCTCGAGGGGGTCCGGGTGCACGAACTCGCGGCGGTTCAGTTTGCCGTAGAGCTCCTCCAGGGTTCTTCTGTCGACGCCGGGTTCCGCGCGGAGCGCGGAAGACCCCCCGCCTCCACTGCTATCCTTCAAGATTGAACTCCCGGACGTCGAACCAGTACCCGGTGCCGGTCACATAGTCGATCTGCGCCTGGACGAGAGCGAGATGCCCTTCCTCTATCTCGAGGAAGCGCCGAAAGAGACGCTTGGCCGCGTCAGGCAGCTCGTCGACCATGCGCTTGTAGAAGTCGCCAGTCTCCCGCTCGACACCGTGCGCTTTCCTGAGCCACTGCATCTCCACGGTGCCGGGTTTGCCACCGACCTTCTCCCGCAGCTTGTCGACGCCCTGCTCGATAACCTCGCCTGAGGGGACCGCCGTCGTCAGCCCGTCCGCGGTCACCGTTCCATCGCTGCTCCACTGGTCGAGCTTCGTCTCGAGGTAGTCGACGTGGCACTGCTCCTCGTCCGCCATCAACTGGAAGAACTTCTTCCCCTCCGCGTGCTGCGCCTCGCGCACCGCCCCGAAGTAGACGTCCCGGACCTGGATCTCGTACTCTATCGATGTCTTGATGGCTTCCTCTACGGTCACGACGCCTCCCGCATTGAGTGTCCGGGCGAATTCCTGAAGAGGGGTAACGCCGGGGCGGCACGTGCACCGCCCCCGCGCTCCCGCTCAAGAACTGCGTGCGGCGCTGGGTTTTGCAGAGCCCCGGGCCTTCCCGGCCCTAGGCCTTCCAGAGCCCGTGCTTGTTGCAGTACTCACGGACCATCTCGATGTCGCCCTCGACGCAGAACGTCGCCGCAGGTGCGCCACCTGGCTCGAGGAACTCCCTGTAGGCCTTGCCGCCGGCGATGACCTCGATCCATTCGATGAAGTGGTCGGACTCCATCGGGTGCGCGACGCTGCCGACCGTCACTTTGATGCCGTGGTCGGCGTCTTCCTTGACCGGCACGTGCTTCTCCTGGGCCGCGTCAGTGGTGTTCTCCTTGAGCTGAACCATATCCTCGCCGCAGCACACAAGCGTTCCGGCGCCACCGTGAAGCACCTCGACGATGTTCCCGCACATCTCGCACTTGTAGATCTCGAGCTTCGCTGCCATGTCCGTTCTCCTTTGTTCGCCCGCACAGACGGTGCGCCGCGTCCTTCAGTGACCTCTCTAGAGCAGTTCTTTCGCCGCCTTGAGCGCCGCGTCGTAGTCCGGCTCGTCCCCGACCTCGCCGAGCAGCTCCACATACCTGATGTCGCCCTCGCGGTCCACGACGAACACCGCGCGCGCCAGAAGCCTGAGCTCCTTCATCAGCACGCCCCACGCCTCGCCGAAGGCCGCCGACCTGTGGTCCGAGAACGTCTTCACCGTCTCGACGCCCGCTGCGCCGCACCAGCGCTTCTGCGCGAACGGCAGGTCCATGCTGATAGTCAGCACGACCACGTCGTCACCGAGCTTCCCTACTTCCTGATTGAAACGCCTCGTCTCGACGTCGCAGGTGCCGGTGTCCAGTGACGCCACCGCCGCCACTATGGCCACCTTGCCCTTGTACGTCGAGAGCTTCACCGGCTGCAGATCGTTGTCGATCACCTCGACATCGGGCGCGTCGTCCCCGACCTTGAGTTCGGGGCCGACGAGAGTCATGGGGTTGCCACCGAACGTAACCAGGCCTGTTCGCTCCATCATGTGTTCCCTCCGTTGTCGGAATCCAGAAGACCGCCTACCAGTTCTCGCCAAGGATCTCGAAATGAGCCGTGGGATGCGCGCAGGCCGGGCACTGCTCCGGCGCCTCGGGCCCCTCGTGGAGGTAGCCGCAGTTCCGGCAGCGCCACACTACGGGCTTATTGCGCTTGAACACTCGCCCAGCCTCGATGTTGGCGCGGAGGTCGTTGTAGCGCTTCTCGTGCTGCTTCTCTGCGACCGCTATCGCTTCGAAGGCGTCTGCGATCTCGGTCAGACCCTCCTCGCGCGCCGTCTTGGCGAAGCCCGGGTACATCTCGGTCCACTCATAGTGCTCGCCGCCGGCCCCGGCCATCAGGTTCTCCGCGGTCGTCCCGATGACGCCCGCGGGAAATGCGGCCTGGATCTCCGCTTCGCCACCCTCCAGGAATTTGAACAGGCGCTTGGCGTGCTCCTTCTCCTGGTTGGCCGTCTCCTCGAAGATACCCTGGATCTGGACGTAGCCGTCCTTCTTCGCCTGGCTCGCGAAGTACGTGTATCTGTTCCTCGCCTGCGACTCACCGGCGAATGCCGTCAGGAGGTTCTTCTCCGTCTGTGTACCCTTGAGGCCCATTACTCGTTCCCCCTTCCCCTCTCTTCGTGGTTCTTCCCATTGCCAGCACACTCTCTGCAAACACCCGTGAAGCACAGCGTGTAGCCGTGCACTTCATATCCTCTGCCGTCGACGAGCAGCTCGTCGAGCCGCTCGGTGTTGCCGAGTTCGATATCGTCTACCCTGCCGCAGACCTCGCATCTGATGTGATGGTGGTCGTCGAGCATGCCATCGTACCGCCGCTGCTCGCCCGCAGTCGCGAGCGTCCGGATCAGACCATGCTTCGCCAGCAGGTCCAGGTTCCGGTAGACGGTTCCCAGACTGACTTTCGGCAGTTCCGCACGCACTAACGAATAGACCTCATCCGCTGTCGGATGCGCCTTCGTCGCGCCCAGAGCAGTCAGAATGGCCTTGCGGCTCTCTGTCATGCGGATGGCGTGGCCGTTGTTCATGACTAGTCTCCAA
>DAOWCM010000087.1 GCA_030639555.1 Candidatus Eiseniibacteriota bacterium
ATTCTCGAGCAGGAAATCGACGGCCCGCTCATCGTCCTCGCGAAACGTCTTGAGATCGAGCGACAGGCCCTTGAAGGTGACGCCCTTACGCTCCCTCAGCCATCCGTCCTCCTCGGACACACAGACGATCGCATCTTCCGTGACGTCAGTCAGCCTGAGCGTCGCCGTGCCGTCTCCGATGGAGACGAGGGGCCGCTCTTCCCTCGCTACGTATCCGCGAAGACGCTCGGCGATCCCGGGGTCTTCTTCCACCACCGGCTTTCCGTAGGCGCAGATGGTCGGCGCGCTGCGATCTCCCGCGAGCCTGAGCTCGACACGCTGCCCGGCGCTCAGCGCTATCCCCTCTCCGACGCCCATCAGCCTCAGCTTGGGCCCGGGGAGATCGCCCAGCACGGCGAGGTTGCGGAACCGCTGCCGTTGTGCCCTGAGAAGACTCAGGATCCTCAGTTCCTTACAGTCGGGGTCGGGGGCCCCGTCGTCCGCCGGCTGGTAGAAGGACATGTTGATGCGGAGCACGTCGATCAGGTAGCCGTCATCACGCTCGAACCACCCCAGAAACCGCGCCCAGTCGTCGGCGCTTCCTCCGAACCGCACGGCCTCGACGCCGCCCGTATCGTACATCTCGTGCGTGAGCGCCCCCACGGTCGCCACGATCTTGGTCCTGAGTGGCTTCCCGTCTTCCCGCCTGTGCATCCGCGTCCCTTCTTCTTCCGTCCGCCGAACCGTCTGCCACCTCTGAAGAGCCGAGCTCCGGCTACGCCCCCCCCTGCCGGTTCCCTGGTCGTCACCTCGAACACGTTCCAGTCCCTGCTGAGCCAGAGCCCGAGAACCACCGCGTCGGGGAAATGTCCGGCGATGAAATCCACTGCCTCCCCAAGCTGACGCCTCTGCGTGGTCTCGTCCTCCGGGTTCCCCGCGCAGTCGTCGTGCGCGACGACTGCGACGACCTTCGAGCCGTGCTTCCTGGACACCGCCACTCGTCTCAGTATCGACTGGCTTACCGTCTCGTCGGCCGGTTTGGCAAGGCTCCTGACCGGCCCGGCCTCGGTGACCGAGTCCACGTAGAGAACCTTGAACCGATTCTGAAGGTAGCGTATGACGGGCAGCTGGACCCTCCCGTCCATGCAGTTGACTACGGTGCAGAACGACAATCGATGCCCCTCTCCATATCTGTGGTACCGCTGACCGGCCCTGCCGCTGCCAGGTCGCGCCACCCAACCGGCACACAACCCGAGCGGGGCGCCGTCACCCGGCGTCTCGCTCGCACGGCTCCACGTGCACGATGGCCTCCGTGACGTCGCATCCGCACTCCAGGAGCCGCGCCCGAACCTCGGTGGCGATCTCGTGTCCCTCGACCACGCTCAGCATCGGGTCCACGTGAACGTGCACGTCCAGCATGATCGAGCCCCCCATCATGCGCAGACGCAGAGTGTGGAACGCGACG
The DNA here is from genome assembly GCA_030639555.1 of Candidatus Eiseniibacteriota bacterium. GTDB lineage: Bacteria > Joyebacterota > Joyebacteria > Joyebacterales > Joyebacteraceae > JALGZG01. Next base: position 1,445 of record DAOWCM010000087.1, read on the forward strand.
ACGCCGGGGGTACCTGCCACGGCCCGCTCTATTCGTTCGCTCACTGCTCTGGCCGGTGCCACATCGATGAGCTCGGCCACGCTCTCACGAATGATACGCGCCGCCGTCACACCGAGGAAAGCCGACAGCACGACCGCCGTGAGCTGATCCAGGAACGCCCACTCGGGACCACCGAACGCGACTCCCCCGAGACCCGCGGCCGCCGCCATCGATGTGAACGCATCGGTACGATGGTGCCACGCGTTCGCCACGATCGACCTGTCCCCGGCCTCGCGTCCCACCTTCAGGGTCAGGCGATAGAGCAGCTCCTTCGGAGCGATCGAAACGAGCGCGACCCAGAACGGCACCATACCCAGCGTCCCGTCGTGCGGCGTCCTGAACGTCCCCATGGCATTGTAGACTATCCAACCCGCCGTTGCCAGCAGCGCCGTCCCTACGAACAGTGTCACAAGAGTCGTGACGCGCCCGTGTCCGTAGTGATGGTCCTCGTCGGCCGGCCTCCCGGAAATCCGAAGACCGACAAGTACGGCGGAGTCGGTGACGAGGTCGGATACGCTGTGCAGCCCGTCCGCCAGCAGAGTCTGGCTCCGAAGCGTCAGACCGACCCACAACTTGGCCAGCGCGAGCAGTACGTTGACGAAGAGACCCACCCACGTCACGCCGCCGGGTGTCATCGCGCCGCGTCTGACGCCCGCCTCTGGTCGTCGCCTGTGGGAACCGCGTGTCACGCTTTCCTCCTCACGGTTCGAGCATCCAGCCACGACCTCAGGGCTCAGTTCACGGACATCCGGAAAAGCTCGAACAGCGGGCTCCACGACCCGGCCGACAGAACCCAGAGCACGCCATACTCGTTGGTCGGGTGCTCCGGGCCGACCCGACCGCACGCGATTCGCACGAGGGCCAGCCGGTCCGGCCTCGCTCCCCGCGTGGCCACCCAGCGCGGCATCGACGGCGCGGACCGCGGGAGGTCGTGCACGGCGAGGTCGAGTCGCACAAACGCTCTTCCGACAAGATACGTTGATTCGCGAAACGCCCCTGACGGAAGCACCTGCACCGCACGTTCGCCGCAGGCGAGATCATAGACGTCCGATAGACCCTCTCCACAGACCAGCAGGGGCGGCGCGTCTCTGTCTCCAGGATCGACGTCGCATCCGTCAGGCAGTCCTCCCGCCTGGCAGAGCACCGACCTGGCAAGCAGAACAAGCTTCTCCTCGACGGTTCCGACGACGGGGACGACCGCGTACTCCGTCCGCCGTCGGAGAACCATGTGCACGGCGCGCTCGACCTGCTCGCGCGCCTTCCCGGGAACCGTACCGACCCACGTCTCGAGCAGGGGTCTGAATGCCTTCTCGCTGCCCATGTGGGTGAGCACCCAGGAGGCGCCCAGGGCCGTCATCCGCCTGTCCGATGTCACGTTCGCCACGACGGCTGGGATGGCTCCGTCGCCGAGCGAAGCTATCTCCTTGATGAGCGGATCGCGCACGGAGTGCAGGGTGTCCAGTCGGGCGACCTGACGCTCGATCTCCGACGCGCCTACCGCCGCCGGCGAGGACGCCGGCACCGCGAGCACGAACACAAGCGCTGCGACGAGCGCCAGGGCCGGTGCGGGCACGGCCGTTCCGAACGTCGTCTCTGTCGTGAGCTCGCTCCGCATGTTCAATCCCATCCGGAGACCTCTATGTCAAGGCCCGAGAGAAGTGACATGGCCTCCGGAAGCGAGAAGCGGGCGCCCTTGAGCGTGTTCTCCGCGGGGACGATCCTGTAGTTGCGGGCGCTTTGTAGGTTTGCACCCGACAGATTCGTGCGGACGAACTGTGCCCCGGTCAGATCGGTGCCCGAGAAGTCCGCCTCCGACAGGTCTGCCTCTCTGAAGTCAACGTCCTTCGCGGTGCACTCGGTGAAACGAACACCCTTGAGATTCAGCCCGAGGAAGGTCGAGTGGTTGACGACGCACTTCTCGAACCGCACGGGCACAAGCAGCCTCGACGTCGGCCAACGTGCCTCGGTCCAGTTGACACCGATGATCTTCGAGTCCTCGAATCGAGTCGACGAGAACACGCTGTGCGGCAGCTTGACCAGACTGAGGTCGCACTCCACGAAGACACACTCGTCGAACACGCACGCCCGAAGCATGGACTCGCTGAAGTCGCACCGCACGAACCTGCACTCCCGGAACTCGGCAGATACCACATCCGTCTGTTCGAGGCGCACCTGTTCAAAGGTCTCCTCGGCGTAGGTGCTCTTCGAGCGGATGCCGCAGCCGCCCCTCACTGGTCTACTCCTCGTCCGAAGGTGGCCCCAGACTACATCGACCGACCGCGCATTTCCCACAGACCTCCGCGAGTTCGAGATCGCTCAATCGCCTCGCAACCGCCTGGCATCGATTCCAGCAGAGCTCGCTGTTGAGATCCCCTGCACCGTTCAGGGCGCCCACGGGACATCTGGTCACACAGTCTTTGCACGTGCCGCCGCTCTTGTTCACGCAGAGTTCACGCAGAGACCGATGACTGGGCTCGAGGACAGCATCAGTCACCAGACTCCCGAACCGCCCGGCACAGCCCGCCTCGGTGATCACCATGTGGTGGAGCCCGAAGCGCCCGAGCCCCGCGATGACCGCGACGCTCTTGTGTGACCAGCCGCTCACGAGCGTCTCGCGGTCGAAGTTGCCGGTGGCCGGCGCAGACGCCGACGCGAATCCCGCGCGGCGGAGTTCCTCATCCAGCTTTTCGCAGAGCCTTCCTATGAGGTCGTTCGTCCCCAGGTAGGCGACCGCCCACTCGCGGGCGACGCGTCCCTTCCTCACCCTGTTCGCCTCCACGACCTCCGCCCCGAACGGCAGGAAGAAGGACACCACGGACGCAGCGCCTGGCAGAAGGTCCGTGGGCAGCATGTGTTCGGGGCCGACCTGCCGCTTCAGATCCTCGAACGCCGGGTCGTCAGCGGCAGCGAACCCGACCAAAGCCGGTCGATATGCTGTGGCGGTGTCCCCGTCGGCGACGACGGAACGCACTGTCCGCGTAATGAGCTCCCGGATCTGCGGCTCACTTCTGGCGCGGCTGCCGTCCTCCTGCGATGTGCTCACAATGAACTCCTGCTCTGACATCCGTTCGCTCACGGCTGTTGCTCTCCCCGCGCCCCCGGCGCGGCCGGCCCCGCCTGCTCCTCAATCTCCATTTCACGCAGCAGGTGCCAGCTACCCTTGCGGTCCTGCGTGTCCCTGGGAGCCCGGTCGTAGTAGAGGTCGAACACACGGCCGTCCGCGGTCCGCACTCGGAAGTAGTAGCGTCCGACGCCGCGCGAGCCTCGCTTTTCCGCAACCGCGAGATGCGAGTCGCGCATGTTGTGCGCCATCTTCCCGCGCCGCGCGTAATCCCGCCACTCGCGGCTGCACTCCTCTATGCGATACGTGCGGCCGCGCCACTCGAAACCGCTGGGGCACAGCGGCCGCTTCTCGAATCCTCTCTCCTCTTCGAAGAAGGCCTCGACTCTTTCACCGATGAAGCGTAGTGCCTTGTCTTCCACCGCCTCCCCCGGTCTCCAGCCAATCCGCCCTCGAACAGCGACGGGCCGACGCCAGTTCTGTCGCCGACCCGCTGCCATCACAACCATCCGCCTGCTCAATCGGAGCCTCGCCATGGGCCGCGGCGCTCCCGCCCCCTCACATCAGCCACTGGCGCCCCGCGGGGTCAGCTCGCGGTGCCCGAGAGCCCGCCGCTCAAGACACTCGTCAGCCACGCTATGCAGGTCTTGCGTACAACGCGCTCGTGAAGCCGCATCGCCCTGCGCCATAGTATGAGCATCGAAAGGAGCAGCAGCCCCTCTACAACGAGACGTTTGGGGATGAGGTCCGCCGAATAGGCGAGCAGATTGCCGACGGCAAGCATGAAGAAGCCGAACGCAAGAACGAGGCACATCCGTCTCTCGGCACTGAGTGCCAGCAGGCGGCTGCCGCTGTAGTGATCGACGAGCGTCAGCTGCTCGGCCATCAGGCCGGTGTCGGGAAGGTCGTCCACCTGGATCGCGACCGGCTCCCGTCCGACCGCCTCCAGAGCCCGGCTGTGGTCGTCCAGACACTCTCTCATGAGGCCCTTCGCGAGCTCCGAGTCCCTGCGCCGCAGCACTCGCCCGGCCAGGAACTCACCGAGCTCACCGAGGATCAGCCCGATGAGGTAGGCGGCAAGCAGGCCGATGCCGAAGCGGCAGACCCAGGAGTGCTCCTGCTCGCATATCACGCGAAAGGCGAAGTTGATTCCCCTCGACGGCCCGTGCCTGAGATAGAGAGCTCCCAGCACGACCGCGGAGCCGGGCACAACACGGGCCAGAAAATCGTAGTATACCTGCGGTATCCACCCTGACATGGCCGGGCCTCCTGTCCGGTTAGGGACACCAGAAGCTGTCAATGTCGAAGCTACACCGCCGAAGCCACCATGTCATCAAGTAAACGAGAGGCCTGAATCAGACCCCACTGGGTCGTCGCCGCGAGGTCCCGCCGCGTGGAGGCGAGTCGCTCAGCTCTTGCCGCTTCCGAAACCTCGCCTGCCCCGCTCACGGGCGGTGGTGTCGTCGACATCGTCCTGCCAGCCCGAGCGGACGTCTTCGCGGCTGTCGTACCTGCCGATGTACGGCTTGATGTCCAGAAGCGGAGTGCCGTCCAGCACATCGACGTCCTCGATGTGCAGCACGGCTCCCTCTCTTCGCAGCAGTCTGACGAGACTCATCCCCAGGGCATTGGGCCGGCACGGGGCGCGCGTGGCGAACACGCCGCGCTCCGTGTCCTCGAGGTACGGCACCACCAGGAGCCGGGCCTCCTTCGCGCGGTCGAAGGCGTAGAACAGGTAGATGTAGGAGAACCCCTCGATGTCGCGCAGTCCCTCCTCGTACTCGGGCAGGAGTTCGACGCGCCCGGCCACGCCTCTGGCGAAGACAGGTTGAATGGGAGTGTCCTCCTGCTTCGTGTGGGGGCTACGAATGACCCCGATCGGTTTGTACGTAACGTCCTTCACCGGCATCGCCTCCCGCCCGGTCGGCTCACCGGGGTGCGCGCGCCCAGCCACGTCGATATCTCCCCAAGCACCAGGGCCTTCTCCGGCTCGTTCATTATCTCGTGGAACAGCCCATCGTAGACTCTCAGCGACTTGTCGTTCGAACGGGCGCTCGCGTACAACCGCCTGCTCCCTTCGACGTCGGTGACGTGGTCCCGCCCCCCGTGCACGACCAGCAGCGGTAGTTCGATGCTGTCCATCCGCTCCTGGACGGAGCGGATCGCCCGGATGATCTCTGAAGCGGTCCTCGCCGGCGCGCGGCCGTGGAAGACCAGCTCATCGTCCCGGTAGGCCTGAACGACACCTGCATCGCGCGACAGCGAGTCGCTGCGAAACCTGACCGTCGGGAAGTGCGGAAGAACCCGACCCAGCACCGCGGACAAGCCGGCCTTGAGCGGAGAGAAGTCACGCCCCAGCATCACCGACGGGGCGCTCAGTACCAGTCCACACAGCGGCACTGCTCTCTCGATGACGAACAGAGCGCTGATCAGTCCTCCCATGCTGTGGCCCATCAGGAAGACCGGGTGATCCGGCCACCTGCGTTCGGCCACGAGCAGAGCCGTCTCCACGTCGGTCAGATACTCCGCGAAGGACCTGACGAAGCAGCGCTTCCCTTCGGAACGGCCGTGACCCCGCAGGTCCAGCGTCTGCACCGCGTGCCCATCGTGCGCCAGCCGGCGAGCCGCCGGTTCATACCGCGTGCTGTGCTCCGCGTAGCCGTGAACGAGCACGACCACCGCTCCGGGCTCGGCCGGAGCCCAGGACTGCTCGAACAGCGCAAGGCCGTCGCTCGTGCGGACGCGACCTTCGCGATGCTCGACACGATGCTCGACACGATGCTCGACCTGTGCCTCGGGGTGCGCCATCTTTCTAATCCGGGTTGGCGGGTAAGCGCCGCGACGGCACGGGGATCCTGTGACCTATCGGTGGAGCTTATCGGTACAGTGACTTGACACGTCCCCAGGTGGTCCTCCGGACTGGAGTCGGCCCGCAGCCCACGCCCAGTGCACCGATCCCGCCGCAATTCGGGTTGCTTTCAGGCGCGCACGGCGAGTCGCTGTGCAGGGAGTACCACTCTGACGGGTTCGCATGGTAGCAGAACAGAGGGTCCTTCCCGATGTTGCCGTCGACGCCGTTCTGTCCCGAGATGCAGCCGGTCCAGTCTCCGTCTTCGTTCCCGAAGATATCGCAGCAGCTGAAGAGCGCCGTGCCTCCGGGCTGAGAGCATACGACGGCTTCTCCCTTGTAGCCGAACGCTATGATGCTGTTCTCCCCGGTCAGCATCGAGGTCCCGTCCACGTAGATGCCGCAGCCGGCGACGCCGATGTTGCCCACGAGCGTGCACCTCTCCATCATCAGAGTCGAGGTTCCGAGACACGCCAGCGCACCTCCCGAGTCCCCCGCGTTCTCCAGAATCAGGCATCCGCTCACGACCGGAGCCGAACCGTCGGAGCAGGAGATCGCGCCGCCCATGTCGGACGAATTGCCGAAGAACACGCAGCGTCTGACCGAGGGTGCCGCACCCTGCGAGCAGTAGAGCCCTCCGCCTTCCCCCTCGAGGGCGAGCTCGGATGAGTTCCCCACGAAGACACAATCAGCGATGAGCGGAGAGGCCGCGACGCACGCCACGGCCCCGCCCACGCCGG
>DAOWCM010000325.1 GCA_030639555.1 Candidatus Eiseniibacteriota bacterium
AAACTCATCGAGAACCCGCGCCACGTGGAGTTCCAGATCATTGCCGATTCACACGGCAATGTTGTCCACCTGGGCGAGCGCGAGTGCTCGATCCAGCGTCGTCATAAGAAGCTCGTCGAGGAGTCGCCGTCGGTGGCGCTCACGCCATCGCTTCGCGCGAAGATGGGGAAAGCTGCGGTGGAGGCAACCCGGGCGTCCGGCTACGTCAACGCGGGAACGGTCGAGTTCCTGCTCGACAAGAACCGGGAGTTCTTCTTCCTGGAGGTCAACGCCAGGCTCCAGGTCGAGCACCCCGTGACCGAGCTCGTGACGGGCATAGACCTCGTCCGCGAGCAACTGCGCGTTGCGGCGGGCGAGAAGCTGTCGTTCGGCCAGCTCGACGTGGAGAACAGGGGCGCGGCCATCGAGTGTCGGATATGCGCCGAGGACCCCGAGAACAACTTCTTCCCGTCGACCGGACTCATCGAGCGCCTTCGGGAGCCGTCCGGGCCCGGCGTGCGCGTCGAGAGCGGCATACACAGTGGTTACGAGGTCCCCGTCTACTACGACCCGCTCATCTCGAAGCTCCTCACGTGGGGCAAGACCAGGGAAGAGGCCATCGAGCGCATGCAGCGCGCGCTGTCCGAGTACGACATCGAGGGCATAAGAACGACCATCCCGTTCCACAAGGCCGTGATGGAGAGCGACGCGTTCCGTGACGGGAACTTCGACACGGGGTTCGTCGATGAGGTCTTCTTCCCGAACTACGCGGGCAAGAAGCCGTCCGATCCTCAGGTGGCGGCGATCGCTGCGGCTCTGATCGCTGACACGGAGAGGTCGCTTCGCAAGCCGGCCGGTGGTGACGCCGGAGCGACCGGGTCCGGGCGGAGCGGCTGGAAGCAGCCCCCGGGGAGAGCGACGTGGGGAGGATGGCAGCTCCACCAGAAGTGACGGGCGTGTCCTGTGGCCGCGGGAGCGCAGCATAAGGACGTGCCGGCGACCCGGAGTGACGAACACAGAGGGAACAGCATGAAGTACAGGGTCCGCATAGCCGAAGAAGACATCGAACTCGAGATCAGGCACTCGGGGGATGCGACAGATGTGGTCATCGGGGACCGCGTGCTCACGGCCGACGTCGTCCGGATAGCCGGCTCGCCGGTCTACTCGCTGGTGCTGGACGGCAGGTCCCACGAGGTCTCGGTGCACGGCCGCAGCGGGCGGTTCGAGCTCGTGATCGGCGGGGAGAGCTACGACGCCCACGTTATGGACGAGCGAGCCATGCGGATATCCGAGACGACCGGGGACGTCGGGGAACAGCAGTCCGGCGAGACGGTGCTGGCGCCGATGCCGGGCGTGGTCGTAGGGCTGTCCGTCGCGGTCGGGGACACCGTGACGCCCGGCCAGGGCGTGGTGACGCTCGAGGCCATGAAGATGGAGAATGAGCTCAAGAGCGCGGTCGAGGGCGTGGTCAAGGAGATCAAAGTGGAGGTCGGCCAGGGCGTGGCCCAGGGCGAGCCTCTTGTGGTGATAGAGTAGCGGTGGGACGTCGCCGGGGAGCATTCGCTGGTTTCGGTTGGGAGCGCGTTTGAGCGGCAGCGGCGATAACAGAAAGCGCTGGGAGAAGACGACGCTCAGGAAAATCCTGGAGCGCTTCCCGGAGCGGAAGGACGGGTTCACGACGGGCTCGGGTCTTCCCGTGGACAGGGTCTACATCCCGGACGACGCGCCCGGGTTGGCCCACGGCTCGGACGGGAGTCCGCGGGACACACTCGGCCTCCCGGGCGAGTACCCGTTCACGCGCGGCGTCCAGCCGACGATGTACCGCGGCCGTCTCTGGACCATGAGGCAGTACGCAGGGTTCGGCACCGCCGCCGAGACCAACGCGCGATTCCGCTACCTGCTCGAGCAGGGGCAGACCGGCCTCTCGGTGGCCTTCGATCTGCCCACTCAGATGGGCTACGACGCCGACGACGAGATGGCCGAGGGCGAGGTGGGGCGCGTCGGGGTCTCCATCTGTTCGGTCGAGGACATGGGTGTGCTCTTCGACGGCATTCCACTCGGCGAGGTCAGCACCTCGATGACGATAAACGCGACCGCGCCCCTCGTGATGGCGATGTACCTGGTCGCCGCGGAAGAGGCCGGAGTCGACTTCGGACAACTGAGAGGGACGGTCCAAAACGACATACTGAAGGAGTACGCGGCGCGCGGCACACACATCTATCCGCCGAAGCCCTCAGTGCGATTCGCGATCGACCTGTGCGCCTACTGCGCCGAACACGTCCAGAAGTGGAACACGATATCGATCAGCGGCTACCACATACGCGAGGCGGGCGCCACCGCGGTCGAGGAGCTGGCGTTCACGCTCGCCGACGGCATCGCCTACGTCGAAGCAGCGAAGGAGCGGGGGCTCGACCTCACGACCTTCACGTCACGCCTGTCGTTCTTCTTCGACGCGCACAACGACCTCTTCGAGGAGGTCGCGAAGCTCAGAGCGGCCCGTCGAATGTGGGCGCGCATCGTCAAGGAACGCTTCGGCATCGACTCGCCGCGCTCGCAGATGCTCAGGTTCCACACGCAGACGGCCGGCTGCACTCTGACCGCGCAGCAGCCCGATCTCAACGTTGTCCGCGTGACCGTGCAGGCGCTGGCGGCCGTGCTGGGCGGGACGCAGTCTCTGCACACGAACTCGCGTGACGAGGCGCTGGCTCTTCCGACCGAGAAGAGCGCGCGCATCGCTCTCAGGACGCAGCAGGTCCTGGCTGAGGAGAGCGGTGTCGCGAACGTCGCCGACCCGCTCGGCGGCTCGTACTACGTCGAGGCCCTCACGGACCGCATCGAGAGCGAGGCCAGGGCAGAGCTCGAGAGAATAGACGGCATGGGAGGCGCCACGGCAGCCATCGAGAAGGGGCACTTCCAGAGGGCCATAGCCAAGAGCGCGTACCGCCAGCAGAAGGAGATCGAAGAGGGCGAGCGGCGCGTCGTCGGAGTCAACAGCTACGAGGTCGACGAGCCTGAGAAAATGGACGTTCTCAGGGTCGACCCATCCATGCGCG
>DAOWCM010000057.1 GCA_030639555.1 Candidatus Eiseniibacteriota bacterium
AGCTGATCTTCTGCCTGAACAAGCCCACGGGCCTTCGGGCCGTCATCGCCATTCACGACACGACGCTCGGCACCTCGGTCGGCGGGACGAGGCTCATGGAGTACGAGCGCGAGGAAGACGCGGTCGTCGACGCGCTGCGGCTCTCGGAGATATCGACGTTCCAGAGCGCATCGTTCGACAGCGACATGGGCGGCGGCGCCGCCGTGCTCATGACCGAGGATGGACAGGAGACCGACGAGGCGTACTTCAGGGCGTTCGGCAGGTTCGTTGAGGGGCTCAAGGGGCTCTTCGTCGCCTACCCGGCGCTCGGAACGACCGACAGGGACTTCCGGTACGTGCGCCGAGAGACGTCGAGCATTGTCCCCATGGAGGGCAGCCACGAGATCACGGCGGTGGGCGTGCTGTGGGGGATGAAGGCGTGCGTCCGCGAGCTGACCGGGAGTTCGAGTCTGAAGGGTCTCCACGTTGCGGTCCAGGGCGTGGGTGACGTCGGGCAGCTTCTGGTCGACGAACTGGTCCGGGAGGAGGCGCGGGTCACCGTCACGGACGTCAGGTACGACGCGCTCAAGGTGGTCCAGGACCGCCATCCCGACGTCGAGATCGTGAGGCCGGAGCAGATACTCGGGCTGGACTGTTTCGTCCTGTCGCCCTGCGCCGTCGGGCGGATCCTGAACGACGAGACCATTCCCAGGCTCAAGTGCAAGGTGGTCGCGGGAGCAGCCTCCGACCTTCTCGAGGAACCGAGGCACGCCGACGCGCTGAAGGAGCGCGGCATCCTCTACGCGCCCGACTTTGTCATAGGCGGGGCCGAGCTGTACCAGACCGAGCCGGAGTTCGCGGACGCTCCGAGAGAGCGGCTGTTCGAGGAGGCGCGGCGGGTCTACGACGTTGTGGCGGAGATCGTGACGAGAGCGAAAAAGGAGGGGACGACCCCGTACCGAATCGCCGTGGCCGCGGCGGCAAGGCGCGTGGGTCGCATACGCATGGTGCGCAACATAATGTGCTAGCGGAAGGTCAACGACAACACGCGCTGGCAGGAAGAGAGGTTTGCATGGCAGGAATCATCGGCTACGGGGCTTACGTCCCGAGGAATCGGATCAAGGTCGAGGAGATCGCCAAGGTCTGGGGCGCCGACGCACCAAGCTACAAGAAGGGCCTCATGCTGCGTGAGAAGTCCGTTCCGTCACCGGATCAGGACGTCATCACGATGTCAGTGGAGGCCACGAGACACGCTCTGACGCGCTGCGGAATCGACCCGCAGAAGATCGGGGCCGTGTACATCGGCTCGGAGTCGCACCCATACGCGGTCAAGCCGTCCGGCACAGTGGTGGCGGAGGCCATAGGCGCCACGCCGGACTGTCACTGCGTTGACTTCGAGTTCGCGTGCAAAGCAGGTTCGGAGGCGATGTTCGTGTGCATGGGGCTCGTAGATGCGGGCGCCATCGAGTACGGCCTGGCCATCGGCGCCGACACGTCGCAGGGTGCGCCCGGGGACGCGCTGGAGTACTCGGCGGCGGCGGGCGCCGCGGCATACATCATCGGTAAGGGTGACGGCGTCGCGAAGATGCTCGCCACTCATTCGTTCATGACCGACACGCCCGACTTCTGGCGCAGGGAGTACATGCACTACCCGCGGCACGCCGGGCGGTTCACCGGCGAGCCCGCCTACTTCAAGCACGTGATGGGCTGCGCCAACGCTCTGCTGGAGAAGACCAACTCGAAGCCGTCGGACTACGCCTACGCGGTCTTCCACCAGCCGAACGGCAAGTTCCCGATGAGGGTCGGGCAGATGCTCGGGTTCACGAAAGAGCAGATAGAGCCGGGGTGGCTGGCGCCGACCTTGGGCAACACGTACTCGGGCAGCTCGCCGATGGGTCTAACGGCGACGCTCGACGTGGCGAAGCCCGGGGACAAGATCTTCATGGTCTCCTACGGCTCCGGCGCCGGCAGCGACGGGTTCGTCTTCGAGGTGACGGACGAGCTGCCGAAGATGCGCAAGAAGGCGCCGTTCACGCGTACGCTGCTGGACGAGCACAAGGTGTACATCGACTACGGCACCTACACGAAGTACCGCGGGAAGATCCGCAAGGGCGAATAGTCCATCGTGTGGGACGCCACGATCTTGTGAATGGGGACTTGCTGAACAGGAGAACACAACATGAGGGATGTAGCTGTTATTGGCGTCGGGATGACGAAGTGGGGTGAGCTCTGGGAGAAGTCGCTGCGCGACATCTTCGTTGAGAGCGCTCTCGAGGCGGTCAAAGACGCCGGAGTCGACAGAATAGATTCGATGTACGTGGGCTGCATGACCAGTGGTCTGTTCGTAGGACAGGAGCACCTGGGTTCGCTTCTGGCGGACTACCTCGGCATGGGGCCGATCCCCTCGCTGAGGGTCGAGACCGCCTGCGCGTCCGGCGGAGCGGCCTTCAAGCAGGCCGTGATCGAGGTCGGTTCGGGCGTGAGCGACATCGTGCTCGCCGGCGGGGTGGAGAAGATGACGGACATCGGCGGTGACGGAGCCACGTTCGCGCTTTCGACGGCCGCCGACGCCGAGTACGAGGTCTACAGTGGCGTGACCTTCCCCGGTCTCTACGCCATGATGGCCGTGGCGCATATGGACGCCTACGGCACGACGCGGGAGCAGCTGGCCGCCGTGTCGGTCAAGAACCACGCGAATGGTGCGAAGAACCCGCACGCGCAGTACCCGTTCGAACTGACGGTCGAGCGTGTCCTGAACTCGGTGATGATCTCCGATCCGCTGACCATTCTGGATTGTTCGCCGATCACAGATGGAGCGGCCGCGGTCATTGTCTGTCCGCTCGACATGGCGAAGGACCTGACGAAAAACAAACCGATCAAGGTCCTCGCCTCGACGCACGCGACCGACACGATCGCGCTGCACTCGCGAGAGGACCTCGCGTGGCTCGGCGCCGTTGCGAAGGCGGGTGAGCTGGCTTACAAGCAGGCGGGGCTCTCACCGTCCGACATCGATCTCGTCGAGGTTCACGACTGCTTCACGATCGCAGAGGTCTGCACGATCGAGGCGCTGGGCTTCTTCGAGAGAGGCAAAGGTGGAGCGAGCGCGGAGAGTGGCGAGAGCGCCATCGGTGGGCGCATCCCGGTCAACGCGAGCGGTGGACTCAAGTCGAAGGGTCACCCGGTCGGCGCGACGGGCATCGCTCAGATCGTCGAGGTGACGAAGCAGTTGAGAGGCGAGGCCGACAAGCGCCAGGTCAAGGGCGCCAAGATCGGCATGACTCAGAACATGGGTGGAACGGGCGGATCGTGCGTGGTGCACATACTGGGGGCGGAGTAGCCCGCGCAGAAGTGCACTGCAACTGACACGATTCCCTTTCGTTCCGGAGGATAAGAGATGTCAACATCAGCACGTTACTGGAGAGAGATACCACAGCGCTACAGGTACGAAGGCGCCAAGTGCAAGGGCTGCGGCGAGATTTTCTTCCCGCCGCGGGTGATCTGCAAGAGCTGCGGTGGTCGCGAGTTCGATACTGTCGAGCTTGCGAAGCAGGGCAAGCTCCTGACGCACACGGTCATCAGGGTCGGTCCGTCGCAGTTCTCGGACCAGACCCCCTACGCCGTCGGCATCGCTGAGCTCGATGACGGCGTCCGGCTGACGGCGCAGATAGCAGACGTAGACTTCGAGGAGCTCAAGGTTGGGATGCCGGTCAAGCTGGAGTTCCGGAAGGTCCGGGACGAGGGCGAGGCCGGGATCATCTGTTACGGATACAAGTTCGTGCCTGTGAGGTAGCTCGCCTGTGCGGCTGCGCGGGTTCCCCGAAGGCGGCGTCGGAGCCGCGATGCGCCAGTTCCGGCGCATCGCGAGCGACGCAAGCGAAGCGGGCCGCCCCAGGGGAAGCCCGCACGGCCGCACCAGGCTGAGTTTCCAACGGAAAGGTCCAGGGATGTACCGAATCGAGAGCAAGATCGATCCGAAGAGCCCGGAGTTCAAGGAGAACCGCGCCCGCATGCTCGAGCTGGTCTCCGAGTTCAGGGAGCGGCTCGAGACCGCGAGCCTGGGTGGTCCCGAATCGCAGCGAACGCGGCACAAGGAGCGCGGCAAGCTCCTCGCGCGCGAGCGGATCGCCGGTTTGTTCGACCCGAACACGCCGTTCGTCGAGCTCAGCCCTCTGGCCGCGTACGACATGTACGAGGGCGCTGCCCCCGGGGCGGGTGTGGTGACGGGCGTCGGGCGCGTCCACGGACGCGAGGTGCTGGTCGTGGCCAACGACGCGACCGTCAAGGGCGGGACGTACTTCCCTATGACCATCAAGAAGCACATCCGTGCGCAGGAAGTGGCGATGGAGAACAGGCTGCCCTGTGTGTACCTGGTCGACTCGGGCGGTATCTTCCTGCCGCATCAGTCCGGCACGTTCCCCGACCGGGACCATTTCGGGCGCATCTTCTACAACCAGGCGCGGCTCTCGGCGATGGGCATCCCACAGGTCTCCATTGTGATGGGCTCGTGCACGGCGGGCGGCGCCTACGTTCCCGCAATGAGTGACGAGACCGTCATCGTGCGCGAGCAGGGCACGATCTTCATCGGCGGGCCGCCGCTCGTGAAGGCGGCCACCGGGGAAGAGGTGAGCGCGGAGGAGCTGGGCGGGGCCGACGTGCACTGCCGCATCTCGGGTACGGCCGACCACTACGCGCAGAACGACGAGCACGCGCTGGCCATCGCGCGGAACATCCTCGAGACGCTGGAGGCGCCGAGGCGATTCGAACTCGATGTCAGAGAGCCCGAGGATCCCGCGTACGACCCCGAGGAACTCTACGGCGTCATTCCGGCCGACGCCAAGAAGGCGTTCGATATCCGGGAGGTCATCGCGCGCCTGGTGGACGGCAGCCGGTTCCAGGAGTTCAAGGAGCTCTACGGCATCTCTCTCGTCACGGGCTTCGCTCGCATCATGGGCTACCCGGTCGGCATACTCGGCAACAACGGCGTGCTCTTTTCCGAGAGCGCCATGAAGGGCGCACACTTCATCGAGCTTTGCACCACCAGGAAGATCCCACTGATCTTCCTTCAGAACATCACGGGCTTCATCGTCGGCCGCGAGTACGAGCACGGCGGTATCGCGAGGAACGGCGCCAAGCTCGTCCACGCGGTGGCGAACGCCGACGTTCCCAAGTTCACGGTCATAGTCGGCGGCAGCTACGGCGCCGGCAACTACGGCATGTGCGGCCGGGCCTACGCGCCGCGACTTCTGTGGATGTGGCCGAACTCGAAGATCTGCGTCATGGGCGGCGAGCAGGCGGCCAACGTGCTCCTGACCGTGAAGATGCGGCAGATGAAGAGGAAGGGCCACGAGATGACGTCGGCGGAGCAGGAGGCTTTCAAGGCCCCGATCGTCGCGAGGTACGAGGAGGAGGCGTCCGCCTACTACTCGACCGCGAGACTGTGGGACGACGGTATACTCGACCCGCCCGACACTCGGTCGGCGCTGGCCTTAGGGATAGCAATGTCGCTGAACGCCCCGTTCCCGGATCAGAAGTACGGCGTGTTCAGGATGTAGGGGAGGCACCGGCAGACATGGCTTACACGACAATCAGGACGAACGTCACCGATCAGGTTGCGACCATCACGCTGACGCGACCCGAGGTGAAGAACGCGTTCAACGACGTTATGCTGGACGAGCTCTTCGACGCCTACGGGAAGTTCGAGTCCGACCCCGCTGTCAGAGTGGTCGTCCTGACGGGGGAGGGCAACTCGTTCTGTGCGGGCGCCGACCTCAACTACATGAAGAACACGATCAACTACACGTTCGAGGAGAACGTCGCGGACGGCATGAGAATCTCCAACGTGATGGAGCGGATACACAGGCTGACCAAGCCGACAGTCGGGCGAGTCAACGGCTACGCCATAGGCGGCGGCGCCGGACTCATGGCGGCGAACGATATCGTCGTTGCGGCCGACACGGCCGTCATCAGCCTGTCCGAGGTCAAGATAGGTCTGATCCCAGCGTGCATCTCACCGTATGTCGTGATGCGCGCCGGGCCCGCCGCGTGCCGCGAGTTCTTCCTCTCCGGAGAGCGCATGAGCGCGGACAAGGCGTTCCGCCTGGGGCTGGTCAATGCGGTCTGCGCGCTCGACGAGCTGGACGGGTGCGTCGCGGACTTCACCGGCCGGCTCATCTCGAGCGGCCCCGAGGCTCTGCGCGTCTGCAAGGAGCTTCTGGACAACGTCTACGGCATGCCGCTCGAGGATGCCAAGGGCTACACGGCGAAGGTCATTGCCGAGGTGAGAGTCTCGGATGAAGGTCAGGAAGGCATGTCGGCGTTTCTTGAGAAGCGCAAGCCCGCGTGGCTTGAGTCCAAGGAGTAGGTCACCACGTGAAGAAGATCCTCATAGTCAACAGGGGTGAGATCGCTGTCCGGGTGGTCAGGGCGTGTCGCGACATGGGCATCCCGTCGGCGGTCGTCTACTCGGACGCCGACCGCGCTTCGCTGCACGTGCTCGAGGCGGACGAGGCCGTGCGCATCGGCCCGGCGCCGGCGCTCGAGAGCTATCTCAACATCGACGCGGTCATAGCGGCCGCACGCGAGGTCGGCGCGGACGCCGTCCATCCGGGCTACGGATTCCTGGCTGAGAACTGGCGGTTCGCCAAACGCTGCGAGGACGAGGGGCTGACATTCATCGGCCCGACCTCAGACGCGCTCCAGCTGGTCGCCGACAAGATCCGCTCGCGCGAGACGATGCTCGCGCAGAACGTGCCCATCATTCCGGGCATGCTCTCGAGCGGCGCGGACATGGACGATTACCGCGATAAGGCCGCGGAGATGGGATATCCGGTCCTGGTCAAGGCGTCCGCGGGCGGCGGCGGGAAGGGCATGCAGATCGTGCGCGAGGAGGAGAACCTCGAGGCGGCCATCGAGACCTCGAGCAGGGTGGCGGCCTCCGCGTTCGGGGACGACACGGTCTACATCGAGAAGCTCATCGAGCGCCCACGCCACGTCGAGTTCCAGGTGCTCGCGGACACGCACGGAAACTGCGTCCACCTGTTCGAGCGCGAGTGCTCGATACAGAGGCGGCACCAGAAGATAGTCGAGGAGTCGCCCTCGTCCGTGGTCGGCAACGAGCTCAGAGCGAAGATGGGCGCGACGGCGGTCCTTGCGGCAAAGGCCTGCGGCTACACCAACGCGGGCACGGTCGAGTTCCTGCTCGACGAGGACGGCACCAGCTTCTACTTCCTGGAGGTCAACGCGCGTATCCAGGTCGAACACCCGGTTACCGAGATGGTGACCGGCGTTGACCTGGTGCGTCAGCAGATACTGATAGCCTCGGGTGAGAAACTTGAGTTCACGCAGGGCGACCTGTCGCAGACGGGCCACGCCATCGAGTGCCGCATCTACGCCGAGGACCCCAGAAACGACTTTCTGCCGAGTTCAGGGAAGATAACACTGTTCCGCGAGCCGCATGGGCCCGGCGTTCGCCACGACTGCGGCATATACGAGGGGTGGGAGGTGCCGGTTCACTACGATCCGATCCTCTCGAAGCTCATCGTTCACGCCGAGGACAGAGACGCCGCGCGGGCGCGCATGAAGCGCGCTCTTGGGGACATGAGCATCCTCGGGATCGCTACCTGCCTCGAGTACCTCTGGGCGATCATTGACAGCGAAGCCTTCGCGGCGGGCGAGACGCAGACCGATTTCATCGAGAAGCACATGTCGGACTGGCCGAGCGGCACGGCCTCAGATGAGACGGAGCATCTGGCGCTCATGGCGGCGGCGCTCTCGCTCTCGACGGAGAGCGTGACCGGCGCGGTACGCGAGAAAGCACCGTCCCCATGGGACACGCTCGGCAGCTGGCGGATCGGGGCGGGCGGCGGCCGCTGACCCGCACGGATCGAGGGTCAGGGGCGCCGTTGCAGCGGCGGCTTCGGGCGGAAGGCCCATTCGGAGGAACGACTTGGAATTCGAATTCACGACGGACGGCGAGAAGCGACGGGTCAAGACCGACGGCAGGTCTCCCCGGGCGGAGGTCACGATCGATGGCGCCTCCTACGAGGTTGACTGGGTGCGCGTCAGAGACGGCGTCATTTCACTGATGGTCGGCGGGCGCTCGCACACCGTGCAGGTCGCGCGGCGCGACGGTGGGGTGGACGTCCAGTTGGAGGGGCGTCAGTTCTCGTTCGACACCGGCTCACGTGATGGCGACAGCGCGGTGGCGGCCGGCGCATCCGCGGGGGCCGGCGGCACCATCAAGGCGCCGATGCCGGGCAACGTGGTCAAGGTCATGGTCGCCGAGGGCGACGAGGTGTCGGTGGGGACCAGTCTCGTTGTTGTGGAAGCGATGAAGATGGAAAACGAGGTCAAGTCCCCCGTGGACGGCGTCGTTAGGAAGGTAAACGTCGCGGCTGGGGATTCAGTGGGGACTACGGAAGCGATGATCGAGATCGAACCGGCGGAGTGACCGCTGGGCGGCGTGGCCGCACGACGGAGTGACCGCCCAAGAGGGTGACCGCACAACGGCGTGACCGGACGACGGAGTGACCGCACAACGGAGCGACTTCTGAAAGGAACCGACATGCTCAGCGTGCTCTACACGGCAGAGGAGAACGCGTATCGTGAGCAGGTGCGCGAGTTCGCCGAGAGGGTCGTGGCGCCCAGGGCCCAGGAAATAGAGGACACGGCGGAGTACCCGCGCGACCTTCTCTTCGAGCTGGGTAAGGCCGGCTACATGGGCGCCCTCATCCCCAAGGAGTTCGGAGGGACGGGGCTGGGGATGGTCGCAGAGACGATAATCGCCGAGGAGATCTCGGCGGTCTGCGCGATGCTCGACGTGACGCGCGGCGTGACGTCGGTCTACTTCGCGCCACCGGTCTACAAGTTCGGCAACGATGAGCAGAAGGCCAGGTACCTGCCGCCGATCGTCACGGGCGAGAAGATGGGCGCCATCGGCATCACCGAGCCCGACGTGGGTTCCGATACGGCGGGGATGAAGACCACCGCGGTCCGTGACGGCGACGAGTTCGTCATCAACGGCGAGAAGCGCTTCATCACGAACGGGAGTCTCGCTGACTACATGCTCCTGTTCGCCGTGACGGATCCTTCGGTCAAGGCGCGGAAGGGCATGAGCGCCTTCATCTTCGAGACCGACAACCCCGCGTTCAGTGTCGTCAAGGACTACGACCTGATGGGGCTCCGGGGGCTCAAGGTCTCTCACCTCAAGATAGACAACGCGCGCGTGCCCGCGTCCAGCATGCTCGGTGAGGAGAACAAGGGTTTCAGGATCCTCATGGACGAGCTGGACACCGAGCGCACCTCGCTGGCCGCCGGCGCCGTGGGATACGGCCGGGCGGCCTTCGAGTTCGCCGTCCAGTACTCGACGGAGCGCGAGCAGTTCGGAAGAGAGATCAGAGCGTTCGAGGGCGTCAGCTTCAAGATCGCCGACATGGCGGTCAAGCTGGACGCGGCGCGGCTGATGACACTTCAGGCCGCACGGCGCATCGATATGGGCCTTTCGGCGACGCGGCAGGGCGCTGCGGCGAAGCTCTTCGCCTGCGTGTCCGCACAGGAGATAGCGACGGAGGCCCTGCAGGTGACGGGCGGTATCGGTTACACGAAGGACTGCAAGACGGAGCAGCTCTTCCGCGACGCGCGGCTCATGACCATCGGCGGAGGGACGGCCGAGATCATGAAGTACATCGTCCAGCGCGAGGTGTACAAGGAGAGAGGCTACTAGGTTCCCGGTTGCAGCGGAGGCGGCGCGCGCACCGTGTGCTCGGACGCGCGAGCCGCGCGGGTGGACCCGCGCGCCGAGGCAGACCTGCGCGAACACGCGCGAAAGAGGTGGCGATGTCGGCAAAGAAGACAGACGGCGCAGCGAGCGAGCGGATACTGGCACTGAACCCGGGATCGACGTCCACTAAGCTCGCGGTCTTCGACGGCGCGGAGTGTGCGTTCGAGGACAAGATCAGTCACACGCCGCTTGATCTGTCGGGGTTCGAACGTGTGTGGGACCAGTACGAGTACCGGAAGGCCACGATCATCGAGTTCCTGGATGACAAGGGCATCGCGCTGAACACGCTCGCGGCAGTGGTTGGGCGCGGAGGCGTGTTCGCGCCGACCGTCAGCGGCACGTATGCCGTCAATCAGCGGATGATAGACGACGCGAGAACGGCCGAGAGGGGCGAGCATGCGTCGAACCTGGGCGCGGTGCTCGCATACGGCATCGCGTGGGACTTAG
>DAOWCM010000059.1 GCA_030639555.1 Candidatus Eiseniibacteriota bacterium
CGGACGTAGGTGATGGCCTGGAGGACGCCGAGGTCCACAACGACCCGCCGGAGAAGCACGAGGCGGCGCTCAGGATGGGCGTCAATATCGTGGTCTACGCGCTCTCGCACTGAAGCTAACGCCGCCGGCGGGACACGTAGCGTGGAACGCACCGGGTGGACGCCGCTGGCCGGCGACGGGACGCTAGGGAACGGAACTGAAGAGGTGAAGGTGACAACGCGGAGCTCAGAGCACGCCCACAGAGAACTGGTACGCCGCATCAAGGCGGCGGGCGAGCGCTGGAAGAGGCAGGCGGCAGCAGTGGGGCTGGTGCGGCTCACGGCCGTCATCGTCGGCGTGCTGGCGGCGTTGGTCGCTCTGGAGGCGCTGGTCGTGCTGTCGCCGGTCGTCCGGCTCGCGTGGCTCGCCGTCGCGCTGGTCCTGCTCATCGGCGGAGCCCTCCTGTGGGTAGTCCGTGCGCTGGCTCGCCCGGTCGACGCCGTGGAACTCGCGGCGAAGATCGAGGAGCGGCTTCCGGAGCTGGGGGAGCGTCTGGAGTCGTCCGCTGAGCTGTGGGACAAACGCGGCACGGGGCGCCATGGTTACTCGGTTGAGCTCATCGATGCGCTGATACTGCGAACGGTCGCGGAAGCGGCCGGCGTAGATTTCCGCATCGCGCCGCGACACGGGAGTACGCGGCGCACCGTCAGGGTCACGGTAGCCGTACTCCTGATCGCCGCCGCGGGGATGGTAGCGCTCGGCGCACGCCTGGGGCCCGCGCTGGCACGCCTGGCCCGGCCGCTCGACGTGGTCGAGGCGCCGGCCGTCCGCATAGATGTGAAGCCGGGCGACGCTTCGCTCGTCGCGGGCGACGATCTCGAGGTCGTCGCTACGCTGGGAGGGCCCTACCGCGGCCTCCCGTCTCTCGTGTTCGAGTTCGACGGCGAGCGGCCTTCCCTGAAGGCGATGACGCCGCGGGAGGTCATGGCCGCCGGACACGTTGGCGCTGAGTTCCGCGCTACCCTGGTGGACGTCAGGAGCGACCTCTCATATTCCGTGGAGGTCGGAGACGCGTCGTCGCCGACCTACAAAGTCACCGTCGTAGAGCGCCCCTTCGTGACGAGCATCCGTCTGGACTACCACTTCCCTCGGTACAGCGGGCTTCTTCCCCGAACAGTAGACGAGAACAACGGCGACATCACGGCCCTCCGGGGCACGAGAGTGGACGTCAGGATCACGGCGAGCAAGCCTCTCACGCGGGCCGCGCTTGTGCTCGATGGAGGCGAGCGAATCCCGATGTCGCAGCTTGAGCCCCGCTCGTTCGAGGCGACGATCGCCGTACGCGGTGACGGCGAATACTCGATTGAGCTTGCGGACACGGACGGTCTCACGAACCCGGCCCCGCCAACCTACTCTATCGTGGCCATCCGCGACGAACGTCCACTGGTGAGGATCGTCGAGCCGGGCGAGGATAGAGAGGCCCCGCGCGGCATGATGCTTCCTGTTGTCATGTCGGCCGTCGACGACTACGGCATCTCGGCACTGTCGCTCCGGTACTCGCTCGAGGGTTCGTCCGATGAGGGGATAGTCAGGCTGGAGGAGTTGGGCGTGGGCGGTCCTCGTGAGCTGTCGCGCGAGACCGCGTGGGACCTCTCCGAGACCGGGCTCCTTCCGGGGCGCTCGCTCGTCTACTACGCGGAGGTCACGGACAACGACCAGGTGACCGGCCCGAAGTCGTCCCGAAGCGAGAGCTACGTGGTGCGCTTCCCGTCGATGTCGGAGCTCTATAGCGACGTCCAGGGTGAGCACGGCGACATCGCGTACGAGCTGGGTGAGCTGCTCGAGGAACAGCAGATGCTCAGGGAGCAGTTCGAGGACATGCAGGAAGATATCAGAAGCGAGCCCGAGATCGACTGGCAGGACGAAGAGCGGGTCGAAGGTGCGCTGGAGCGGCAGGAGGAGCTCACGGACGATGTCGTCAGGATGGCGGACCGCCTGAGCGACCTCTCCGATTCCATGAGCGAGACCGACCGCATCACGATCGAGACGCTCGAGAAGATCGATGAGATACAGCGGCTCCTTGAAGAGGTGGCGACTGAGGAGATGAGGGAACTCCTCGAGGCGATTCGCGAGGCCATGGAGCGGGTGAGTCCCGAGGACGTCAGCGAGGCGATGGAGAACCTCTCGATCACGCAGGACGACTATCTCAAGCGTCTGGAGCAGACGCTGAACCTTCTGAGGCGCGCCAAGGCGGAACAGTCGCTCGCGGACATTGCTGACCGCGCGCAGGACCTCGCTGCGCGGGAGGAACAGCTGGCGCGCGAGGCTGAGCAGTCCCCAAGTGATTCGGAGTGCCAGGCGCTGGCGAAGGAGCAGGAAAGTCTGCAGGCGGAGGTCGAGAAGCTCAAGGCCGACCTCGAGCGCGCGATCGAGGAGATGAGCAAGGTCGACCCGTCGGCTGCGAGCGAGATGGCCCAGGCCGCGGCTGAAATGGAAGCCTGTCAGATCTCGCAGAAGATGGAGCAGGCGCGGTCGAAGCTCTCCGAGAGCAATCCCTCCGAGGCCTCGCAGATGTGCCAGTCGGCGTCCAGCGATCTTCTGACTCTCTTCACCAGGCTCTCGTCGTGTCAGGGCGGCATGTCCTGCAACCTGCAGAACCGTGACCGCGCCGCGACGCTCCGGGCCATCGACGAGCTTCTGGGCGTATCGGCGGAGCAGGAAGAGGTGGTGAAGGCCGTTGCCGACCGCCGCAGGATCCCGCGTGCTGAACTGGTGCAGCTCGTTGCAAAGCAGGCCGACCTCATCGAGGCCATGTCCGCGATCGCGAACCGCATGTTCCAGGTGTCCAAGGACTCCTTCGTCATCGACCCCGGAATCTACCGCGCCTTCGGTGCCGTCCAGACGAGGATGACCCGGGCCGCCTCGCACATTGCCAACGGAGGCTCCGCGGCCGGACACAAGGAGGCACGCTCGGCGCTCGGCAGCGTGAACGCCCTCATCGTAAGCCTCCTGACCTCGAATCAGAGCTCGTCCGGTTCCGCCGGAAGCGCGATGAGCCAGCTGATGCAGCAGCTCCGACAAATGGGCGAGCAGCAGTCTCAGCTGAACGACATGACAGAGGCGCTTCGCCAGCAGATGGAACAGCTCGGGATGAGCGCGGGACTCGAGCGGCAGCTCGCCGAGATGAGGGGACGACAGGAGCGCATCCTGGAGGAGGCGAGGAGGCTCGCCGAGGAGTTCGGTGACCGCCGGGAGATCCTGGGCAGGCTGGATGACACCGTCGAGGAGATGGCGCAAGCTCTGCAGGAGATGGAGAGGAGCGGGGCGTCACAGGAGACAGTCGACAGGCAGAAGCGCATCCTCTCGCGCCTGCTGGATGCCCAGAGGTCGCTCAGGCGGCGCGACTACACGCGCGAGCGGACCTCCGAGACCGCGGGTCGCTACGTGCGGTCCGGGCCCGGCGATTTGCCTGAAGACACCGAGCGCGTCAGGCAGGAGCTTCGGGAGGATCTCTTAAGAGCGATGCAGCGTGGGTACCCGTCGGAGTACCGCGAGCTGATACGTGCCTACTTCCATTCGCTCACGGCCGATATCGTGGGCGAAGAGGAGGTGGCGCCATGATGCCGGTGATCAGGATCTCCCGCATGGTGGCGCTCGTCCTTGCACTGGCGTTGGCGCTGGGTGCGCCGGCCGGTGCCTTGGCCGCGCCCACCGAAGACGAGACTCCCGCCGAGAGAAAGGTCCAACGCGCGCGGCAGGCGGCCGCGGTCGGAGCGGTCGACGAGGCGATACGGATATACACGGAGCTCCTCCAGGAGAATCCTGGCAACGACCGCGCGTTCTGGGGACTGGTGCGGCTCTACTCGTCGGGCGGTATGGAGGAGGAAGCCCTGATACCGATGCTCGAGCGCAGGCTCGAGGAGCGGCCGCACGAGACCCAGTTGAAGATGGAACTGGGCCTGGCTCACGCGAAGGTGGGCAACCACGACCGCGCGCACGAGTTCTGGCTGGAGGTGCTCGCGGACGGTCCGGCCGACGCCGGCAGCTACTCGGAGATAGGAATGCTCGAGATCAGGCACAGGATGTACGAGCAGGCCCTCGAGACGTTCACGTCCGGCCGGGACGCGTTTCGCAGCGAATCGCTTTTCAGCCAGGAGCTCACTTCCGCCCACACCGCCCTCGGTGACTTCGACGCCGCGATCGACGAGTGCCTCATTACCGTCAACAACCACGGCGGCGCCGTGTCATGGGCGACCAATCGCATCGAGCTCATGTTGGAGGAAGGAGCCGAACGTGGCGACGTCCGGGCGAAGATGGCGACGATAGCGGACGCAGAGGGAGCGACGGTGGAGGATCTCAGCCTCGCCGGCAGCGTCTACCTCGTGCTGGGTCTGCCCGAGAGGGCGCTCGAGACATTCCTCCGCGGGGACGAGGTCGCCGGAGGGCAGGGATCGGAGCTTCTGGAATACGCGACGATACTCAGGGACGAAGGGCTCAGGGGGCAGGCGCGCGGGGCCTACCTGATGGTGGTCGAGCGCCACCCCGGCACATCGAGCGCCGCCCAGGCGGGTACCGCCGCCGCGCGCATCCTCGCGGAGGAGGGCGATCCCGCGGGCGCGGTCCTCGAACTTCGGTCCGTAGCTGATGCGTTCGATGGTTCGTCCAGAGGAGCTCACGCGCTCTTCGAGGCGGCCAAGATCGAGCTGGATGTACTCAAGGACCCGGACGCAGCGCTCACAACAGTCGCGGAACTGCGCGAGCGTTTCGGCGCGCGGGCACGCAGGTTGAACGAAGAGGCGACCCTCATCGAGGTGGACGCCTACATGAAACAGGGGCGGCTCGACGAGGCGTACGAGCGGTCGGAAGGGCTGACCCGCGATGACGTGCCCGACAACATCCGCGAGAGCGCGATGTTCGCGCTGGGCTTCATCTCCTTCCTGAAGCACGACCACACGAAGGCCGTCGAGGAGTTCAGGGTGATGGTCGAGGCGGACGCGGCCGGCACTCTCGTCAACGACGCGCTGCGCCTCATGCTGGTGATCGCAAACGCACAGGAGGCCGGCGATGCTGAGCCGGTCAACCTCCTCGCCGACGCCCATGCCGCCAGGATCAGGGACGACGACAAGTCGTCGCGCGAGCTACTTGAGACCCTCTCGAACAAAGGTACCGGCGCCGCTGTCGAAACGGAGGCGCTCCTTCTGCTTGGCGCGGCAGCGACGGTGGCAGACGAGCCCAGGAAGGCCATCGCCTACTACGACCGCATCATCGAGGGGTCCGAGGGAATTACCGCCCGCGCGGAGGCCATGATGAGGAAGGGCGACATCCTCTCCGTGAAAAGGGGACGGAGACGCGAAGCCATGGACCAGTATCTGGCTATCCTCGAGGATCTCCCGCCCAATGTCCTCTCGGGCGAGGCCAGGCGGAAGCTGGACCGGCTGAGACGAGGGGAGGGAATCGAGGAGTGAGACGAGCCCGTGTTGCCCCGGCTGCTCTGGCAATCTGTGTCGCGACGCTGCTGCTCTTCAGCGCTGCCGCGCACGCAGTGGCCCTGATCCCGATGGACCTCACCCAGACGGACCATCTCAAATCGTACGGAGTCGCCTACTGGGCCCTCGAGAAAGGATATCGCGTCGAGTGGCTCCTGAACTACCGGAGCGGGTCGTTCCTGATCCTGGACGGGCTCGATGACGTGCGGTCGGAGTGTCGGTATCGCGGCGTCGCGTGGGAAGAACCTGACGGAGCGACGCTCGCTCAGATCTATCGGCAGATCGAGGAGGAGAACATGGAGCTTGTCCTTCTCGAGAAGGCCCCGGCTGTAGCGCTCTACGCTCCCGACAACATCCAGCCATGGGACGATGCGGTGATGCTCGCTCTCGAGTACGCTGAGATCCCCTACACGGTGATCTGGGACGCGGAGGTTCAGGCCGGGGGCCTGGAGACGTACGACTGGCTCCACCTGCACCACGAGGATTTCACGGGCCAGTATGGGAAGTTCCACGCGTCGTTCCGGAACGCCGACTGGTACAAGGAGCAGAAGGTCTACTACGAGCGCCTCGCCCGCGAGCAGGGATTCCCCTCGGTCACCGAGCACAAGAAGGCCAGCGCGCGAGAGATCAGGGAGTACGTGCGTCGCGGCGGGTTTCTCTTCGCGATGTGCTCCGCCACGGACAGCTTCGACGTCGCACTGGCCACGGCCGGGGTGGACATCGTCGACACCCCGTTCGACGGGACGCCTCCGGAGCCCGGCTACCAGGACAAGCTGGACTACTCGAAGTCGCTCGCGTTCACGGACTTCAGGCTGATACCAAGTCCCAACGTCTACGAGTTCTCGGACATCGACATGACCGAGGTCGCGGCCCTTCGTCCCGAGGAGATTGATTACTTCACACTGTTCGAGTTCGCGGCCAAGCACGACCCCGTGCCCACCATGCTGACGCAGTGCCACGTCAACGTGGTTAAGGGGTTCATGGGTCAGACCACGAGCTACAGGCGCAGCCTTGTTAAGAAGCACGTTACCGTGCTGGGTGACTACCCGGGCCAGAACGAGGTCAAGTACGTCCACGGCAACTTGGGGCGCGGCACCTTCACCTTCATGGGCGGGCATGACCCCGAGGACTACCGCCACCTGGTGGGCGACCCGCCGACCATCCTGTCCATGCACAAGAACTCCCCCGGCTACCGTCTGATACTCAACAACGTCCTCTTCCCCGCTGCGAAGAAGAAGGAGCGGAAGACGTAGATGGACGTCGGGCGTTCCGTCTGCTACACGGGGGCGGGAAGGAACCTAAACGTGTTGCCCGGGTGCTTCTTTTGCGACCGTCACATCAGGAGGACCGCATGAACGCACTCCGCCTGACGCCCGTTCTCATCAGCACGCTGTTCCTGGCGGCGCACTTCTTTCGTGCCAGGAACTTCCCGCTTCTGGCTATCGCCATCGGGGTCGCCGTGATTCTGGTGATCCGTCGCAGGTGGGTCCCGCGAGTGGTGCAGATCGCTCTGATCACCGGCGGCGCCGAGTGGATCCGAACGACCGTCGTGCTGGCGTCGGCCCGCGACGCTGCCGGGCAGTCATGGATCCGCCTGGTCGCGATCCTCGGGGCGGTTGCGCTCTTCACGATGTGCTCGGGGCTGGTATTCAGGCTCCCACGGCTCAGAGAGAGGTATGGGGCGTGAGTTCATCCGGTGGGCCGCCGCGCCGGACGGTTCCCGTGGCGCACGAATGCATGGCGGTTCCGCCACACCCCGAACCAAAGGAGGCACAGATGGATGAGCAGGCCCGGTACGAGAAGGCGAGGAAGAGGGTCGAGGAGATAAAGGGGTTCTACACCCACCTCCTGACCTACGTCCTCGTGAACCTCGCGCTCCTCGTTCTCAATCTGATCACCTCTCCAGGGAGCCTCTGGTTCTACTGGCCGCTCTTCGGCTGGGGTGTGGGTGTTCTGGCGCACGCGGGGTCCGTCTTCGGTCCCGGCCGTTTCTGGGGTCCGGAGTGGGAAGAGCGCAAGATCAAGGAGTTGATGAAGAAAGATCAGGAAGGCGAGTAGCGCAACTGGACGGCGGGGGTACGAATAACCTCCGTGGTCCATGCGAACTACTTACATGAGGGGTAGGCTGTGCCGAGCGTTCACCTGAAGGGGGGAGTGATGTACCTGAAGAAAGCTCTCAGTGTGATATTGTGTGTCGTGGCCATTGCCGCTGTGACCGTCGCTCTCACGGGCTGTGCGGCGAAGACCGGCGCCTGCGCGTGGGGAGACCTGGACACCGGGCTCATCCTGGAGTACCGGATGTCCAGCGGCGATGCCATGTCCTACAGCTTCACCAGCAGTTCCATCCAGACCATGGAGATCCAGGGCCAGCCGGTACCCGTTGAGTCGGTCGAGACGCTCTTATTCTCGGTCGAGCCAAAGGGCGTGAAGGATGACGACCACGCTCTGGGTATTACCATCGAAGACCTCACCGTAACGGTCTCGAGCCCCCGGGGCGAGCTTGAGGCGGATGCCGACAACGTCGTGGGTGAGAGCTTTGACATGACTCTCTCGAAACTGGGAGCCGAGGGAGGTTTGCCCGACCCCGACGTCCTGCAGTACATGATTGGATCCGAAGGCCCGAAAAGCGTTATCACGGGCTTCAGCGTGATATTCCCCGATCTGCCCGAGGGCCCGATCACGGTTGGCGATACGTGGCCCACCACGGTGGAGATCTCGGAGCAGAGCGACGAGGGCGACGTCGTCATCACAGTCGCTGCCGTCAACACGCTCGAGGGCTTCGAGACCATCGGGAGCTTCGAGTGTGCGAAGATAGCGGCCGTCCTAACCGGTACCATCGAGGGCAGCGGCACCCAGCAGGGAGCCGAATGGACGATGCAGTCCGACATGGACGGGAGTGGCACGTGGTACTTTGCTTACAAGGAGGGCATTCTTGTCAGTGATGTAACGGAGGGCACGGCGGACGGCAACATTGTGGTGCAAGCCCCCAACGGCGAAATGACCATCCCCGTCAGCCGCGATTACAGCATGGTCACTGAGCTGGTGAAGTAAGCACGAGAGAGAAAGAACGCGGCGGGTCCATGCCGGAGTCTTGGCGCGGACCCTGCGCCATCGTTGAGCGGCGTGCGTGTGGCCGTTTAGAATGCAGGGTTCACAGAAGGAGGGCGAATGAAATTCGGAGCGCGGAACGAAGTCGTTGCGACCGTCAAGTCGGTGAAGGCGGGCGACGTGATGGCTCTGGTCAAGTTCGACGTCGAGAAACCGTGCGAAATGGCGTCGGTCCTCACGACTGAGTCCCTGGAGGCGCTGGGACTCAAGCCCGGCGATGAGGTAGAGCTCATCATCAAGGCCGTGCACGTCCTGCCTGTCAGGAAGTAGGCTTGGCCCGGCCGCACCTATTCTGTTTCCTCCCGCCGGGGACCGCTCCCGGCGGCGTGCGCGCGCTATTCCCGGGGTGACGTCAAACGGACGGCCCCGCCGCCGGGTCAAATCTAGAGAAGCCGCTTGACCGATCCCACCCAAGCAGCAGGGTACATCATGACGAAACGACCGAAGCTCGTAGTCACGATCACTATTGTCCTGATCCTCTTCGCCGGGGGCGCGCTGGCGTTCTCCCGCAGCGGTGTAGGCGCGGCCGTGCTCAAATCACGAAGTCACTTCATTCCGAGCGGCGCGAATCCCCAAGTGTTGTATGAGCCGGGCATGGAGGAATCCGCGGCGCTCGTCGCCGCGGCTCTCCCGTCGGCGGTGATCCGGGTCGAGAGGCAACAGTACCTGCCCCTGGCGAAGCCGTTCAGGGTCTACGTGTGCAGCTCGCAAGAGAGCTTCAATGCCTACATGGGAGCTCCGCCAGGGGCGACCGCCCGTGGGGTGAAGGTGCTGAACGACATCTTCCTCGCCCCCTCGGCGTTCTCGTCCTGGAGGGGCGACACACACGGGAGCGTGCTGACCCACGAGCTCTCACATCTCCATCTCTACCAGCGCCTTGGTCACCGCAGGAGTTTGTGGGACATGCCGGTCTGGTTCCTTGAGGGGTTGGCCGTAACGGTGTCCGGTGGCGGCGGAGAAGGCGTGACCACGGAGGATGCCAGGAGCGCCATTCTCGCGGGACACCACTTCATCCCCGACGGCAAGGGAAGCCTTCTCAGGCCGAAGCGGGCGTCCGACTACGGGATGGGCACGTTCATGTTCTACCGGCAGAGTGAGCTCTTTGTCTCGTTCATCCACGACCGCGACCCCGTGGCGTTCGGAGACTTCATGCTGGCACTTCAGCTGGGAGGCGGGGGCTCGTTCGCGAGCGGTTTCGAATCGTCGTTCGGCACGGGCATCGCGGAGATGTGGGAGGAGTTCGAGGAGCACCTGCGTTCGTCACACGGTTCGGCTCGCACCTCCTGAGGGCCGGAAGCACAGAGGGAGCGCTAGTGACGTCCAAACCCCGCGTCTTCGCGATCGAGTGCAAGACACTGATGACGAAGTCGAAGATCCCATCACTCGACTACGCCATCAATCCCTATCTGGGCTGTGAGCACGGGTGCGCGTACTGCTACGCGACCTTCATGGCCAGGTTCAGCGACATCAAGGA
>DAOWCM010000357.1 GCA_030639555.1 Candidatus Eiseniibacteriota bacterium
ATGTTCTCGTGCCGGTAGAGCGCGTTGTCGTCGATGTTCATCTTCGCGTCGATGGCCCGCACGATGCCGTCGGTGGTAACGACGAGGGGGTTGATCTCCGCCAGTGACGCGTCGCTCCCGACGAAGGCCGCGTAGAGCTTGAGAATGGCGTCGACCACCTGCGCCGCTACGTGAGGATCGGACTCGATCTTCGCCGCGAGTTCTGCGGCCTCCGCGTCGGAGAGCCCTCGCTCAGGATCGATGGAGTGCTTGTGGATCTTTTCGGGCGTCTCTCTGGCGACCTCCTCGATGTCCACACCGCCTTCGCTGCTGACCATGTAGACGGGTCTCTTCGTCGCCCTGTCGACAACGATCCCGATGTAGTACTCGCGGTCGATATCGACGGCCTCAGCGACGACGACCTTCTCGACGGTGAGACCCTTGATGTCCATGCCGAGGATACTCTCGGCGTGGCGCTCGGCCTCATCGGCGTCCCGAGCCAGTTTGACACCGCCTGCCTTGCCCCTGCCTCCGACGTGAACCTGCGCCTTGATGATGACGCTGCCCCCGCGACTCTCCGCCGCTGCCCGCGCGTCGGCGGGACTGGTGGCCACGTCGAACCCTGACACCGGCAGACCGTACTCAGCGAAGATCTCCATGGCCTGGTGCTCGTGTATCTTCAAGCGGCTGCCTCCAGATGTCCCAACGGGAAGAACCGCGTGATCATCACGCGGCCGGCCGTCAGTACCGGACTGCTAGAAGAGATCACCGAGAACATCCTCGAGGTTGGGGCTGCCCTTGACCTCGAGGTCGTATCCCACGCGAACACTCGGTTTCTCGATGTCGATTACCTTCCTGAGGTCGATCGGCGTTCCTATGACCACGTAGTCGCAGTCGACGGCGTTGACCGTCGTCTGCAGGTCGGCCACCTGCTCGGGGCTGTAGCCCATGGCAGGCAGGAGCGTACCGATGCCCGGGTACTTCGCGTACGTCTCCGCCATCTTGCCGACGGCCTGTTCCCTCGGGTCCACAAGCACGGCTCCGGCAGCCTGGGCCGCCACCGTGCCGGCGCCGATCTTCATCCCGCCGTGGGTGAGCGTCGGGCCGTCCTCGATGACCAGCACGCGCTTGCCGGCGAGGTCGACATCCTCGTCGAACACGGCCGGCGAGTTGGCATGGATGATGGTGGCCTTGGGGTTGACCGATTCGATGTTCAGCAGCAGCTGGTCTATGTTCGCCTGACTCGCGGAGTCCTCTTTGTTTATGACGACGACATCCGCCATCCTGAGATTCTGCTCGCCGGGGTAGTAGCTCAGCTCGTCGCCCACGCGGTGTGGGTCCGCAACGACGATGAGGATATCGGGCGCGTAGAACGAGGCGTCGTTGTTCCCGCCATCCCACAGAACGACATCCGCCTCCTTCTCGGCCTCGGCGAGAATTGCCCCGTAGTCGACGCCGGCAAAGACGACGATGCCCTTGTCGATGTGCGGTTCGTATTCCTCCATCTCCTCGATCGTGCACTTGTGCCTGATCATGTCGTCGTACTCACCGAAGCGCTGCCAGATCTGCTCTCTCAGGTCTCCGTACGGCATAGGATGCCGGATGGCGACGACCTTCTTGCCGTGCCCGATGAGTATGTCCGCGACGGCGCGCGTCGTCTGGCTCTTGCCGCACCCGGTGCGAACGGCACACACGGACACCAACGGCTTGCTCGATTTGATCATCGTCTCTTCGGCGCCCATCAGCACGAAGTGAGGACCGGCCGCGTTCACCATCGAGCACTTGTGCATCACGTATTCGTGAGGCACGTCGCTGTATGCGAACACGACATCGTCGATCTTCGAATCGGCCATCAGCTTCCCGAGGTCCTCCTCGGGAACAATGGGTATGCCCTGCGGATAGAGCGGCCCGGCGAGCTCCGTGGGATACGCGCGTCCCGCGATGTCGGGGATTTGTGTTGCGGTGAAAGCGACTACTTCGTACTCCTCGCGACCTCTGTAGACGAGGTTGAAGTTGTGGAAGTCCCTTCCGGCAGCACCCATGATGACAACACGTCGTCTCTGCATCCAACCTCCTAGGAATCGAATCGCGTCCCCGGGCCCGGACGGCGCAGCCGAAGCGACCGCGCGCGCCAATCGCAAGAGAATCCCCCATGCCGACTTCGCTCGCGAGCGCGGCCGTGCGGGGGATCCGGAAGCGGAGCTACGTAAATCAGGGCTCCGAGCAAGTCAAGATAGCCATGATACTTGATAGGCCCCGCGAGTGTCCAGAGTCAAAGAGAGGAACGACAATGAATCGTGCTCGGTGCCCCGGCCGGGCGCCGTCAGGACCTGTCCAAGTCGAGTATCCTCGCGATAATGCCTCGCGTCGAACGCCCCCTGAGTTCCTCGATGGCGACGACCCTACCACCGTGTCCCTCGACGAAGTCCGCCCCGACTATGGTGTCCCGCGCGTAGCCCGCACCCTTGACGAGGACGCCCGGAACGGCGGCCGTGATGAGGTCGAGAGGCGTGTCCTCGTCGAACAGGCAAACCAGGTCGACCGATGACAGGGCCGCGACGACGTGGGCCCTGTCGTCCTCCGGCACGATGGGCCTCCCCTCTCCCTTCAGGACCCGGACCGAACGGTCCGTGTTGACGCCCACGACCAGGATGTCTCCGAGCGCCTTGGCCTCGGCGAGATACTGCGTGTGCCCGCGGTCGATGATGTCGAAGCAGCCGTTCGTGAACACGACGACCC
>DAOWCM010000110.1 GCA_030639555.1 Candidatus Eiseniibacteriota bacterium
CGTTCTACACGACGAAGGAGATCGGGCGCGGCACCGGCCTGGGCCTTTCCATAGCGTACGGGATCGTCGAGCGGCATCACGGCTCGATTCACGTAGAGAGCGAAGTCGGGAAAGGAACGTCCTTCTTCGTGCGGCTGCCCGTGCCCGAGATCGAGCCCGGCATGTAGCGGGCGCCGCGACCAGTTCGTGAAGAGCCCGGGTCTCTGGACCCGGGCTTCTCACATGTATGCCTAAGGCAGTCAAGGGTAGAGTGTGACCTGCTGGCTGAGCGGACCGCCCGCCATGTGGGCATCTCACTTCTTCTACCTGGAGATCGCGGCTTTCCTCGGGCGCCGCCGCACACACCTTCGCCGACATCACCGGATCAACACAATCCGGCGTGTCTCGCTTGTCCCGCCGCAGCGCAGCCGACAGAAGTAGACGCCGCTCGGCGCCGCTGAGCCACTCCGGTCGGTGCCGTTCCAGAAGGCGCTGTGGATCCCGGGGCTTTGACGAGCACTGTGCAGCGTGCGAACCAGCTGACCGGAGGCGTCGTAGATGGCCAGATCGATCGCGCCCGCGCCATCGCTCGGGACGACGTAGTCGATCCGCGTTCCTGTGGAGAAAGGGTTCGGGGCGTTCTGCCCCAGAAAGAGCATCGCCGACGGATCTCCCTGCGCGACGCCAGTCGGATCGGGCTGTGTCTCGATGATTAGCTTCGGATAGCCGTTCCCCTCCGTCACCCAAACACCCCCGAAGCTGCCTGCGCGGACCGTCAGGCCGACATACGTTTCCTGGACGGCGACCAGCTCGGTGACGAACAATGTGACGTCGAAAGTGAGCACCTGGCCGATCCAGGGATCCGGCGTGAGGACCGCGTCGAGCTCGTTGCCGTCGCCGGCCTGAAAATCGGCTAGCTCCTCGACGCCATTCCCGACATAGCCGTCGACGACCAAGGACTCCGGCGTCTCCCCATTCACGCCGAGACCATAGAGCTCGATTTCCGTGATCACGACCTCAAGCGTCGCGGAGCTGATCACCTCTCCCGGCGGAACGCTGAAGGGGGAGATGTCGAACTCGGCCATCGAGCGACATTCTCCCAGCGTTCCGAGGAGCGCGTCGTTGAAGGTGTAATACGGTCCATTGTCGCCGATGCCATCGAACGGCTCTGCGTCGACAACCTCGCAGTCCACCGGCGGGTCCTCGATCGTGAACACCGTCTGCGCCGGCGCGGTCGCCGCCCACGCGGCGAAGAGGAGAAGCAGAAGCCCAATCCATCTTGCAGGGTGTTTCATGGTACGAACCCTCCTTAGGCTCGAGTGCAGGTCGGATCCGTGTCGGATCCTGCGACGACCCGATCTCATCTCGGGTCCAGCCCCGATCACTTCCGGCAACCGCGTTCCCATCGGATCGGTTCCGGCCACGGGCCTCACGTAGCACTCTTGACGGCAAAGGCATGATGCGGATGCAGATGAGCCTACTAGAATTCTACTCGTCCAGGGAGGCGGTAGGCAAGGGTCTTCGGATTGCAGGGTGGGATTGCAGGGGACGTGGTGTCGGGCGCGACTGCCAATTCACGGCGCAAACCGGCGCTCGGGGCTTTGACCTGCCCCCGGTGGTTGTGCCACTTCTAGAGGTAGGGCGCAGCTGCTGAGTACGCCGGCAACACCGCCTCCACCACCCAGCTCGCAGCTTTGCCAGCGGCTCCGACGCTAGTGACGGCAGTGACGGTATTCCCCGATCTCGCGGCTGGCCGGTCCGTCACCCCACGAGTCCGATCCGTGTCAGCTTCCGTTGTGCGTGTTTGATGCCCGAGTAGCGCCAGTGCGCTGTCACAATGGGCACTCTGTCCGAATCGGCTCCGAACCGGGCCCCCGCTACCAACCCGATGCGAACACCCGTCTCTCCGGAGGCGGGTGTTTGCTTGGATGCTCGGAGTGGTGGGCGGCCGAAGAGGTGCATGAGGATGTCGCCAGTGTCAGGATTGAGGTCGATCTTCTTGACGAATAGGCGCACGAGCCGGCGCTTCTCCTCCTGAGTCCCTGCATCGAAGGTCTCACTGAAGGCCTCCCGGCAACGCTCCACGACGCCCAGGTCGATTGGCTCAGCGTGTGTATTGCTTGGAAGCGCCCCGTTTCGACGGGGCGCTTCTTCTGTACGCGGCGGTAGTCCTAGCTGGATCCCGCCGGCAGGCGAAAACGTCAACGTAACGTTCGGTGTGGCGTGCGTTGTGCTGCTGTTGCTCGGCGTGCTGGTCGCCACCGAGGCTCCGAGAAGTGTCAGGACAGCACGGGCGCGCGCCGCTTGACTCTCGCGCGCATGTGCTCTATAGATGGGAATGTAATCCGCAGATGGAATATAGGATCCTCAACCGGGCGTGAGTGACTCTGACGCGATCCAGTATCCGGAGGGAGGAAGAACGGACGAGAAGAAGAGTGGATACAAGGTGGGCAACAGGGCCGATAAGGCTGGTAAGTAGGTCTGCGAGATCTGCCACACAGAGGGCGGCGTGCACGAGCACGAATTCGTGGAGGGCGAGGAGTTCCCCCCCTGCATGAACTGCGGCAAGGCCACTTCTTGGAAGAAGGCGGAAGAGTAGAGGATCTCACCTCCCTATCGGGATCCAGGACGGGCGAATAGTATGGACACAGGCCGGCAATCGGCCCCACCTTGGGGTGCGTTCGCCATCAAGGACTGCGCTCTCGTGGCCATAGCCACTGGCCGACGCGCGCGAACTCTTCTGGAGCTGCGCGACGAGCTACGGACAATCGACCCGGCGTCGATCTACTTCCACTTCTGGGGCGGCCTTCTACGCTCTACGTTCGACGACCCTCGCTTCCACAACGGATTCGCCATATGGGCGGATCATGGTCTCCATGACACCGCCCTGGCGGAGCGGCTGAGCGTCATCGATCCGACGGACTTCGGAGACATGGAGCATCTCCGCGCCAGATTGATCGAGGTCATCGATGATGACCTTGCCGAAACGGGTCTGATCCCGACCGCGCGAGAAGGGGCGGAGTTCGATTTCGTCCGCTCACAGATAGTGATCTTCGACACGGACAGGAGGCTTCTTAATCCTGCCGAGCTTCCCGGCGCGGTGGCGCGGATGTCGCGCACCAGCATCTTCTACCACTTCGTGGACGCGCGCCGCAGAACACCAGATTCCGTGGACGACTTCACTACCTGGTTGATCGACATGGACAGAGAGGGATTCCAGGATCTGTGCGTCGGACTGGCGAGCATAGATCCGTTCTACGGATCACTGGTGGAGACGCGAGAAGCGATCTCCGGGATCTTCAGGGACTTCTTCGGGGAATAGAACGCCGTGTCCAATCTCCTTGGGCAGTACGCCGAAGTGGCAGGCAAAGACGTCGTGGACCATCTGCGCCAGCTTGCCGCTCCTCTGTCAGGAATGAGAGTGGTCCACGTCAACTCCACGCGCGTGGGAGGTGGAGTTGCTGAGATCCTGGCGAAGCTAATCCCGCTCAAGAGAGAGCTGGGTATCGACGCGAGGTGGGAGGTGATCGACGGGAACCCGCAGTTCTTTCGGACCACGAAGTCGTTCCACAACGCGCTTCAGGGTGATCCCGCCGATATCTCCGAGGACTCGCTTCGAGAATACGAGCGCGTGAACGCGGCGAACGCGGAATCGCTTCGCGACGAACTCCGCTCCGCGGACATGGTGTTCATACACGATCCTCAGCCAGCGCCTCTGCTCGCTCACACCCAGGAGAGATGCGGCAAGTGGATCTGGCGGTGCCACATAGACGTAAGCAAGCCCCACCGCCCGGTGTGGGACTACCTGAGCGAGTTCCTGGCCGGATACGATGCGAGCGTGTTCTCAATGGCGGAGTTCGCGCAACACCTCCCCCACACCCAGTATCTGATCCCGCCAAGCATAGACCCTCTGAGCGACAAGAACGTTCCTCTGGATGAGAGTGAGATCGCGTCTGTGCTGGAGACCTACGGTCTGGACCCCACGCGGTCACTCATCGCACAGGTCTCAAGGTACGACAGGTTCAAGGACCCCGTCGGTGTGCTCAAAGCATATCGTCTCGCCAAGCGTTTCACACCCGGTCTGCAACTGGTGCTGGCCGGCGGCGGAGCGGACGACGATCCCGAGGCCGAAGCGGTCATAGAGGAAACGCGCGAGGCCGCGGGCGGCGACCCGGACGTTCACATCCTCTTGCTCCCTCCGGACGCGCATCGCACCATAAACGCCCTGCAGCGCGCCGCCGATGTTGTCCTCCAGAAGTCAATTCGAGAAGGCTTCGGGCTTACGGTGTCCGAGGCCATGTGGAAGGGCAAACCCGTGATCGGAGGCGACACGGGCGGAATCCGCCTGCAGGTAGTCGACTCGCACACAGGGTTCCTCGTCTCAACTCCGGAAGGTGCCGCCCTGAGAATCCGCTATCTTCTGCACCATACCGACTCGATGGCAGAGATGGGCAGGAAGGCCAAGGAGTTCGTCAGAGAGAACTTCCTGCTGACCAGACACCTGCTTGAGTACCTCACTGTCATGGTCTCGCTGGCAAACAGATTCGAAGACAGGATCGAACTGGGATGACGGAGGGTCGTACGCGGATCGAGGTCGAGGGAATCCCGGAGTTCTGGGATGTCGTGACGGCCGCCGAGCAGAGGTGTCTGGTGCTCGACTACGACGGCACACTCGCGCCGTTCCGCGAGGATCGCATGCGGGCCTTCCCGCTGGAGGGGATCCGTGAACTCCTCATCGAGATCCGAGACACGGGCAAGACTCACCTTGCGATGATGACAGGAAGACCGCTCGACGAGCTCCTTGCTCTTCTCGGCGATCTCGACGTTCCGATGAGCGGGAGCCAGGGCACCGAGTTCCGCTTCCCCGACGGCACGACACAGACGCATCTTCCCGACGAGGTCCAGGAGTCGCGGTTGGTGCGCGGCGAGAAGGAGGCGCGCGCACTCGCGCCTGACTACCGCGTCGAACGGAAGACAGCGAGCGTCGCCGTCCATACTCGCGGCATGTCCGAGCTCGACGCGGCGAGGATCCAGGACGCGCTCTGCGGCGTGTGGTCGGCAGACGCCGAAGAGCACGAACTCGAGTGCAGGAGGTTCTGCGGCGGCCTCGAGCTCAGGATCAAGGGAATAGACAAGGGCACGGCCTTGAGAACGCTACTCAACACACGCGAAGGGAAGACGCTGTGCGTCTACGTGGGAGACGATGACACCGACGAGGACGCGTTCGAGGTCGTGCGGGAGCACGGATTCGGGATCAAGGTCGGAAGCCAGGAAGATCCGACAGCGGCTACAGGGAAATTGACGGGGCCCGAGGCGGTGAGGGAGTTTCTCATACGATGGCTGGCTACGACGGCAGGGAAGTGAACGAGCACGGTGCCGATCAGATCAGGCGACTCGTTGTGGTCTCCAATCGCCTCCCCGTGGTTCTGTCCAAGTCCGCCGGCGGATGGCGAAGCGAGCCCGGATCTGGCGGGCTGGTTACAGCCATCGCACCGGTCTTGCGGAACAGGGGCGGGCTCTGGATCGGCTGGCCCGGCACAGCGGGCCGAGAGGACCTGAGCGGCGCGCTGGACCGCGCGACAAGAGATGTGGGTTACTCGCTTGTCCCGGTGTCCCTCGACAAAGAAGAGGTGGATCAGTACTACCGCGGATTCTCAAACGAGATCATCTGGCCGCTCTTCCACGACCTTCAGACCAAGTGCAACTTCGACCCCCTCTACTGGGATACCTACAGAGAGGTCAACAGAAGGTTCGCAGAGGTCACGAGGGATCACACCGCGCCACACGACTTCATCTGGGTGCACGACTACCACCTCATGCTGACCGCGCAGAATCTGAGGGCGCTGGGAACGGAGGCTCGCCTCGGCTTCTTCCTCCATATCCCCTTCCCCCCCCTCGACATCTTCGTGAAGCTGCCCTGGAGAAGAGAAATCCTGAGGGCGCTGCTGTCTTACGACCTTGTGGGCTTCCAGACGCTGAGAGACAGGCGCAACTTCGTCCAATGTCTGATAGCGCTTCTGCCGGGGACCAGCGTTCGTGGCCGAGGCCAGGTCTGTCAGATAGAATCAGGTGAACGGGCGATCCGGAGCGGGGCCTTTCCCATTAGCATCGATTCTCGTCAGTTCGAGAGCGACTCCGCCAGCCACGATGTGGCCGAGAGCGCGTGGCACATCCATGAGAATCTCCCGGATCGCCAGATCATCCTGGGCGTCGACAGAATGGACTACACAAAGGGGATCACCGATCGCCTCAGAGCCTTCCGTCGCCTGCTGGAGAGGCACCCCGAACACAGGGACGAAGTCACACTGGTCCAGGTGGTGGTACCCAGCCGCAGGGGCATTCCTGGATACGAGAGCCTCAAAATTGAGATAGAAGGTCTGGTCGGCGAGATTAACGGACAGCTAACAGGACCCTCCGGCAAGGTCCCGATCCACTACATCTACAGGGCCCTGGAGCGAACAGAGCTTCTCGGCTACTACCGCGCGTCGGAGGTAGCTCTGGTCACACCGCTCAAGGACGGGATGAACCTCGTCGCCAAGGAATACTGCGCCTGCAGTCTTGAGGAGAACGGAGTCCTGATACTGAGCGAGTTCGCGGGCGCGGCAGCCGAGCTGCAGAGGGGTGCTCTTATGGTCAATCCATACGACATCGCGGGTGTTGCGGACGCGCTCCACAAGGCCGTGACAATGAGACCGGATGAGAGGCACAGAAGAATGCACCAGCTGAGGCAATCGATCAAACAACACGACATCTTCTGGTGGGTCGATTCGTTTCTGAGAGCTTCAATCGAGCGGGATCTGAGCAGTTTCCCGGTTGTGGAGGACTACGTTCCAGGCAGGCGACCGGCAGTCTGAGCTTCTCCGCCGGGTTGTCGTGACACGAGCGCGCACTGGCGTGTGCCTCCGGGACCACATCACATGGGGGAGCGAAGTGAGATCTGGCCGGGCATTTGTGGCGGCGACAGCGATCGCGGCCCCCCTTGCAGACCACGTGACACACGAACCCGTCAGCTGCATACGCTAGTTAGCCAGCAACCGCCCTTGCCAACTCCTACCCGCCCGCATGCTTCTCTCTAGTCCTGGGGCAAACCCGACACCGGCGACGCTGGTGACGGTGATTCCGTTCCCTCTCGCCCGGACAGCGAACTAAGCTGCCGTTCCCACCCTCGCCATCTCCCGCGCGGCGTGCTTCACGCCCTGGTAGCGCCAGTGCGCCGTGACCGTGGATAACTGCTCCGAATCGGGTACTAATCGGGCCCCCGCTACCAA
>DAOWCM010000343.1 GCA_030639555.1 Candidatus Eiseniibacteriota bacterium
CTCTATGTGGCGGAGAGGGAGGGATTCGAACCCTCGGTAGGCTCGTCACCTACACGCGATTTCCAGTCGCGCACCTTCAACCACTCAGTCACCTCTCCACTTAGGACTGGCGGTGGGGGCGGGATTCGAACCCACGGTACCCAGAGGGTACAACGGTTTTCGAGACCGTCACGATCGACCAACTCCGTCACCCCACCGGAATCCGTCACTCCGGCGAAACGCAGACTAGGTCGTGCTGCGCCTGCGCAACCCCACGAAGAAGCGCGACAAGAGCGCAGCGCACTCCTCCTCAAGAACGCCGGACCGGACCGTCACCCTGTGATTGAGCGCCGGGTCGTCGACGATGTTCCCGAGTGATCCGCAGTACCCTGACTTCGGGTCGGGACAGCCGTAGGCCAGGCGGCTCAGTCTTGCGAGCACAATGGCCCCTGCGCACATTGGGCAAGGTTCCATCGTAACGTAGATGCTGGCCTCCGTCAAGCGCGTGGCCGTAAGCGTTCGAGAGGCGGCGCCGATCGCCAGGATCTCCGCGTGCGCGGTGGGGTCGCCGAGACCCTCGACCTGGTTGTGGCCGCGGCCGACCACGTGATCGTCCACTACCACCACGGCGCCGACGGGCACTTCGCCGGAATCGTATGCCTTCCGGGCCTCCGCGAGAGCCGCCCGCATCCACAACTGGTCTCGAATCCTATGGCCGCTCGTTCGTCGCCTCCCCTCTCGCGGTCGCCCGCGAAACC
Source organism: Candidatus Eiseniibacteriota bacterium (assembly GCA_030639555.1). Lineage (GTDB taxonomy): Bacteria > Joyebacterota > Joyebacteria > Joyebacterales > Joyebacteraceae > JALGZG01. The sequence continues at coordinate 738 of DAOWCM010000343.1, forward strand.
ACAACCTAGCAGTGGCCGGGGTGCGTGTCAACCCCACCCACACGAGTTCGGCCCCCACCGCGCCTGCCTGGCGCCCGGGGGCCGTTCGCGATCTTCCATGGCTGAGAAACGCGCTAGTTCACTCTCTCCTCACCGTACACGACGACCCGGTTCTTGCCCAGCCCCTTCGCCCTGTACAGCGCCTGGTCGGCGTGCTCAACCAGTTCGCTCTTGCTGGACGCCTGCATCGGGAACGTGGCAACGCCCAGGCTGATTGTGAGCCGTCCGCCCACCATAACCTCTTCGCCCTCGAACTCGGACTCGTCTATCAGCTTCAGGAGTCTCTCGGCCATCCGCCTGGCGGAATCAGCACTGACCTCCGGCACGATGACGGCGAACTCCTCTCCTCCGTATCTGGCCACGAAGTCGCAGTTGCGCGACGACTGCTTGAGAAGCTGCGCGAGCCTCCGGAGCGCCAGGTCACCGGCGGGGTGCCCGTGCGAGTCATTGTAGGTCTTGAAATCATCGATGTCTATCATCAGCAGGCTGACAACCCTGTTGTAGCGCTCGGCCCGAGAGACCTCGGTCTCCAGAAGCTGGTGGAAGAAGCGGTGGTTGTAGAGTTCCGTCAGGCCGTCCTTTCGCGACAGCTCCTTGTAGAACTCGCCTTCCGCGGCGCGAGCCTTGAGGACGCGTTCCTCGACCGCGTTCCTGACGATGATCCTTATCTGGTCGATGTTAAAGGGCTTGGTGATGTAGTCCGCCGCTCCAAGCTTCATCGATTCGACCGCCGTCTCCATGGAGGCGTATCCGGTCATCACGATGACGCTCGGGCTGTAAGGCAGCTCCTTCGTCGCTGCAACGACACCCAGTCCGTCGAGTTCGGGCATGACGATGTCAGTCAGGATGATGTCGTATTCCGATGCGTTCATCTGCCTGAGCGCGTCCTTGCCCGAGCAGGCGAGGTCTATCGTGTAGCCCTCGTCCTTAAGGACCTCGTGGAGGAACTCCCGCATGATCTCCTCATCGTCCACGATAAGCAGGCGAACGGGCTTCTTCTCCTCAGAGTGGTCCTTCGTCTCGGCGTTTCCGCCCGTTTCTTCTGGGGCGTTCAGCTGATCCACTAGGCTGTTCCCTCGCACGAGTTCTCACTGCCGATGCTCCCCGCCGCCGGCAGGAGGACAGTGAACGTTGATCCTATCCCGACCTTGCTATCTACATCGATCTTGCCGCCGTGGTCTTTCACGATGCCGTAGCTGACGGACAGGCCCAGCCCGCTGCCCTCGCCCACCTCGCCCGTCGTGAAGAACGGCTCGAAGACCCTCCCCAGGTTCTCATCTGAGATCCCGCAGCCCGTGTCGCCGAAACTGATCGCGACCCTGTCGCCGCCGCCCTTCTCCTGAGGGACGCGTGCGCTCGTCACCGACAGACGGCCCCCGGACTGCATCGCCTTGCGGGCGTTCAGGATGATGTTCGCGAACACCTGCTGCAGCTGCGTCGGATCACCAATCACCTGCAGTTCTCCGTCCACGAGGTTCGTCTTGAGCTCTATTCCCCTGCTGGAAAGCTCGCGGGTGGTGAACCCGAGCGTCTCCTCGACGAGTTCGTTCACGTCCACCTCGACCGACGAGCAGCGAGAGGTTTTCGCGAAGCGCAGCAGGCTTCCGACTATGTCCGTGCACCTCCGCGCGCCGCGCTCTATGAAAACCAGGTGCCCCGTGACCTTGTCCAGGTCGTCCTGTGTCAGCGATTCGGCGTCGGCGTCTTTCAGTTTCTCCAGGTCGTACTGAGCGTAGCCCAGTATGCCGGCCAGCGGGTTGTTCAGCTCATGCGCCACGCCGGCGGCGAGTTCGCCCACGGCGGCCAACCGACCAGACTGCACGATCCTCGCCTGCACGTCTTTCAGCTCCCGAGTTCTCTCCTCGACTCGCTGCTCCAGGCCCTCATTGAGGGACTCAAGCTCTTCCCTCGCCTCTCTCAGCTCTCTGGTCCGCTCGTCGACCTTCTGCTCCAGTTCCCTACCCCAGCTTTCGGCCGCCCGGTGGGCCGCTTCGAGCTGCTCGTAGAGTCGCGCGGTGTGCAAGGCCTTCCCCACCTGGGTTCCGATGGTCGTCACCAGTTCCACGGTGGACTGACCAAATGCCC
>DAOWCM010000049.1 GCA_030639555.1 Candidatus Eiseniibacteriota bacterium
GATCCTAGATTGCAGTCCGAGCAGACCTTTGCTACTCGCCCATCACGATGTTCATGTTGCGGAGGATGTTCTCCCGCAGGCGATAAGCTCCCACGAGCTTCTCGATGACCGCAGGGTCCGCTTCAAACGTGAGGAACGCGTAGTACCCGTCGTGCTCACCTCTGATCTCGTAGGAGAGCCGGCGCTTGCCCCACTTGTCCCATTCCTTGATCTCGCCACCTTCCGCGGTGATGAGCTCCTCGACCTTGCCCATCTCTTCCGTGAGGCCGGCCTCGTCGAGGCTCGGGCGGAAGATGAACGTGCCCTCGTAGGTCCTCATTCCCTGCATCCCTCCTCCTGGTCTGACTGCGACCCCGTCTCCCGGACGGGGTGAGGAGATCCCTGGTCCACCAAAGACCGGGACTTGCCCCTCTCCTATCACACACAACTCCAACTCCACCACAATCCCTGCACACTAGTTGAAGTGAACGAGTACGACGTCCCCCTCGTGCACCTCGTAATCACGTCCTTCGGTTCTCAGGTGTCCGCTGTCGCGGACGGCGTGCATCGACCCCTCGTCAACGAGGTCGTCGAACGACACGACCTCGGCCCTGATGAACCCCTTCTCCATGTCAGAGTGTATCCTGCCCGCTGCCTCCGCGACGGTCGTTCCAGCGGGGACCGTCCAGGCCCGCGTCTCGGGACCCTTGACCGTGAAAAACGTGACGAGCTTGAGCAGCCGGTAGCCCGCGCGGATGAGCCTGTCGAGCCCCCTCTCTCTGATACCCCAGCCCTCCAGGAACTCCCCGCGTTCTTCCTCCGGCAAAGTCACGAGCTCGGCCTCGAGCGATGCCGCGATGGGCACGATCTTCCAGGTGGGCTCGCCCGTCGCAGCCGACAGTCGCTCTTTCCAGTTGTCCTCGCCCGTCCCCGCATCGAGCTCGGATATGTTGGCCACTATCAGATGGTCCTTGGCCGTAAGGAAGCGGTATTCCTCGAGGAGGTCACGCTCGGTCTCGGACAGGGTCGCGTCGCGAAGCGGCGTCCCCGCGTCCAGAGAGTCTCTCGCCTTCTCGAGTGCGTCGGCCGTCGAACCGGCCTCCTTGTCGCCTCTGGCCAGTTCCTTCCTTCGCTTCTTCAGGTTGCGCTCGCTGGTCTCGAGGTCGGCCAGCAGAAGCTCGGTCCTGATCGTCCCCAGGTCGCGTTCCGGGTCGACCGTTCCATCGACGTGAGCGACCGACGAGTCTTCGAAGCACCGCACGACGTGAGCGACCGCATCGACCTCTCTGATGTTCGCGAGGAACTTGTTCCCGAGACCCTCGCCTCTGCTGGCTCCCCGGACGAGCCCCGCAATGTCGACGAAACGAATCGCCGCTGGCGTCAGCTTCTCGGGAGCCAGAACATCCCCGAGCCTCGCGAGCCTCGGGTCCGGGACGGGGACCACGCCGACGTTCGCGTCGACCGTGCAGAACGGGTAGTTGCTGCAGTCAACGCTCGTTCCCGCAAGGGCATTGAAGAGCGTCGACTTGCCCACGTTCGGAAGGCCGATGATCCCGAGCTCGAAAGCCACTCATGCCTCCCTGGGACTGCTTCCGTTCTCCAGCTACCCCTTGATGAACAGCGGGGCCAGCACAAGGGAGATGACGGACATCAGCTTGATCAGGATATTGATGGACGGCCCGACCGTGTCCTTGAGCGGATCACCGACCGTGTCACCCACCACCGCGGCCTTGTGAGCCTCTGACCCCTTGCCTCCGAAGTGCCCCTCTTCTATGTACTTCTTGGCATTGTCCATCGCGCCGCCGGAGTTGGCCGTCTGGATACCGAGCACCACGCCCGTCACGACGGCGCCGACCAGCAGTCCCGCCAGCGCACGCGGGTCGTAAAGGCCGACCGCCACGGGCACGAGGATCGCCATCAGCCCCGGCTTGATCATGCCCGCGCTGGCGCCTCTGGTGCTGATGTCCACGCACGTCGCGGAATCCGGCATGACCTTGCCTTCCAGAAGCCCCGGTATCTCCCTGAACTGTCTTCTGACCTCATCGATCATCCTGAAAGCGACCTTGGATACCGCCCCGAAGAGCATCGATGAGAACAGGAACGGCAACATGCCCCCGACGAGGAGACCCGCCATCACAGTCGGCTCCGACATGTCGGCGACCGTGATCCCGGCCGACACCATGTATGCGGACAGAAGGCCGATCGCGGCAAAAGCGGCCGAACCGATGGCGAAGCCCTTGCCGATGGCGGCCGTCGTGTTTCCGACAGTGTCCAGGTGGTCGGTGACGCCCCTGACCTCCGGTGGCAACCCCGCCATCTCCGCGATGCCTCCCGCGTTGTCAGCGACGGGCCCGTAGGAATCGACCGCTACCACCATGCCCGTCGTTGCCAGCATCCCGAACGCCGCCATCGCTATGCCGTACATACCCGCGAAGTGGTGCGCCACGATGACGGAAATGCCCAGCGCAATCACCGGCACGGCCGTGCTGCCCATGCCTGCGGCCGTCCCAGCCGTCACAGTGATGGCCGCTCCGGTCTGAGACGCTTCCGCGATGTTCTTGACGGGACGGTACTTCGACGACGTGAAGTACTCGCTCACCATCCCCACTATGACCCCGCTGACGATGCCGGCCAGCGTTGCGTAGAAGGGGCCCAGTACGCCGTACGTCGTGCTGCCGATCGTGAACTCCGTCCCCATTGTCCTGATGATGAAGAAACTCGCCACTGCGGTCAGCCCCGCGGCGACATACGTGCCACCCATCAGGGCCGCCTGCGGGTTCTTGCGCCCCAGCACCTTGACGAAGATGATGCCCAGAATCGACGCTGCGATCCCCGCCGCTGCGATGTTGAAGGGCAAGAGCACAAGCTTCTCAGAGATCGCCGCTCCGCTGACGAGCGCCACCGCGAGAGCCATGCTCGCGATGATGGACTCGACGTATGATTCCAGGAGGTCTGCCCCTAACCCTGCGACGTCACCGACATTGTCGCCGACGTTGTCCGCGATCACGGCCGGGTTCCTGGGGTCGTCCTCCGGGATGCCCGCTTCTACTTTGCCAACCAGATCCGCGCCCATGTCGGCGCCCTTCGTGAAGAGGCCGCCGCCGGAGCGCGCGAACAGAGCCACGAGCGACGCACCCATCGCGTATCCATTGACGATGGCCGGGACCTGGAACAGCCAGTAGACGAGCACAAGGCCCAAGAGCGCCATGCTGGCCACGCTCATGCCCATCACAGCGCCCGCGGAGACAGCCACTCCCAGTGCACGCTTGACGCCTCCGTCGGCCGCCGCCTGGGTTGTCCTCGCGTTGGCGCGCGTAGCGATGCTCATTCCGATGTATCCGGCCAGCGCAGACACGACGGCGCCCAGAATGAACGCGACCGATGTCTTCCAGCTCAGCGGCAGGTCCGGGTTCCCGGACAGAGTCGGTGCCAGAGCAATGAGTCCAGCGACCACGACAACGAGCACCGAAACGTACAGATATTCCCGCTTGAGAAACGCGCGCGCGCCCTCCTGGATGGCCAGGGATATCCTCTGCATGACCTCGTTGCCGGGATCCCTCGACAACACCTCTCGAACGAGGATACCCACGAAAATGAGGCCGACGATCCCAGACGCCAGCGGAACAGCGACGTGTGTCATTAGTCCTCCTGCGGTCCCTCGCCCTCGGGGGGGTCCGTCCTTCGATTGAACACCGTCATCGCGGCCCCGATCCCATCCCTGAGCATAAGCTCCACGGCCGCCGCTGCGCGGCTGACCATCTCGTCTACGTCCGGGCGCTCGGTGTCCGCGAAGCGGTCGAGCACGAAATCCACCATCTCATCCCCATCGGGGGGACGGCCGACTCCGAGACGGAGACGCGCGAAGCCCTCCGTGCTCAGCCGCTCGATGATGGAGGACAGGCCCTTGTGCCCACCGGCGCTCCCCGAACCCCTGAGACGCAGTTGACCCAGTGGCAGGTCCACGTCGTCGCAGATCACGAGAAGCTCGTCCGGCGTAGCGCCCGTCTCTTCCAGAACCTGCGCGATCGCGCGGCCGCTCCCGTTCATGTAGGTGAGCGGCATCACGAACCGCACGTGGGTTCCGGCGATCTTCCCTACCCCACTCATGAAGTCGCCGCGCCCAGCCGAGAGTCGGATACCGCACCCGTCGGCCAGCCCGGCGACAACAAGGAAACCAACATTGTGGCGGGAACCCTCGTATTCCTCCCCGGGATTCCCAAGCCCGGCAATGACTCTCACTTCTCCTTGCTCTTCTCCTCGGAGGAGGTCTCCGCGGCGCCTTCCTCGGCTTCCTCGCCGGCTTCCGCGCCCTCTTCGCCCTCAACCTCTTCGCCGACCTCCGCGCCCTCCTCGACCGGCTCCACGAACAGCGTCGGCTGGAGCACCTCAACCACCGGACGATCCGCGTTGTCGAGTATCTCGATTTTATCAACCGAAATGTCACTGACGCGGATGGCGTGCTTTACCTCGAGCTCCGAGATGTCCACATCGATGTGCTCCGGGATGTCCTGAGGAAGACACCTGACCTCGAGCTGGCGCATTGTGTGGTCGAGGATGCCGCGTCCTTCCTTCACGGCGGGCGACTCGCCTAAGAGGCTGACCGGCACGTGCATCACTACCGGTTTGTTCTCCGAGATCCGCTGCAGGTCGAGGTGAAGTATCTCACGCGTGACCGGGTCGCGCACCATGTCCCTGATGACGGCCCTCGCCGAAAGCTCCTCACCATCCAGCCCCAGATGAATGATCACGTTCCGTCCCGATGGCGTCGAGAGCAACGCCCGGAGGTCGTTCAGCTCTATGGAGATCGGCACGCTGTTCTGCTTCTCCCCATAGAGCACCGCCGGTACCTCGCCCAGTGCCCGGGTTCGTTTGCTTCCCTGCTTCCCGGTGTCCGTCCTTCGCCGGACAGTTAGTTTGACAGTCGCCATGTGTTCCTCTCCGTGTGTCCGTGTCAGTTGCGCCTGGCCCTACCTGCCGGCCGCGGCCGCCCGCTCCGGCGCTCACCCTCGGCCCGCTCGCATCAGACGAAGAGCGAGCTAACCGACTTCTCCCCGTGTATCCTGTCTATCGCTTCCCCAAGCAGCTCCGCGACTGACAGAATCCGGATCTTGTCCGACACCAAGCGCTCGCTGCCGAGCGTGTTCGTAACGACGATCTCCTGGATCACCGAGTCGGTGAGCGCCTCGACGGCGCCCTCCGCGAACAGCGCGTGAGTCGCGCCCGCCGTGACCTTGGCAGCTCCCAGCTTCGTCACGGCCGTTGCCGCCTCGATCATCGAGCTTCCCGTGCTTATGATGTCATCGATCATGATGACGTGCTTGCCCTCCACGTCACCGACGACGTTCATCACCTCGGTCGCGTCCGGTCTCGGCCGCCGCTTGTCGACGAAGCCGAGCGACGCACCGAGTCGCTTCGCGAATGCTCTTCCCATCTTGATGCTTCCGATGTCCGGCGACATGACGACGAGGTCGTTCCCGGCGTGCTCGTCGAAGTAACGAAGGAGCACGGGCGCCGCGTAGATGTGATCCATCGGTATGTCGAAGAACCCCTGGATCTGCGGGGCGTGAAGGTCCATCGTCAAGATCCTGTCGGCTCCTGCGACGGTCACCAGATTCGCGACAAGCTTCGCTGTTATGGCCACCCGCGGTCGGTCCTTGCGGTCCTGCCTCGCGTAGCCGAAGTAGGGCAACACCGCCGTGATCCGCCGTGCCGACGCCCTCTTCAGGGCGTCCAGCATTATCAGAAGCTCGAACAGGTTCTCCGCCGGAGGGGCCGTCGGCTGCACTACGAACGCGTCCATGCCGCGGACGTTCTCGGAGATACTGACGCTGATCTCACCGTCTCTGAATCTCCCGACCACGGCCTCACCCAACCTGAGACCCAGGTACCCCGCGATCTCCTCCGCGAGAGCCCGGTTCGCATTACCGCTGAAAAGACCCAGTTCGTTAGGCATCACGTCTCCTCCGGAAGACGCCCAGCGTGTCGCCCACGCCGATATAGCTACACCGCCCCAGCAATCGATCTGGCTGGGGCGGGAGGATTCGAACCTCCGATGCGGGATCCAAAGTCCCGTGTCTTGCCACTTGACGACGCCCCAGCGACTACTTCACTAGCCGCAGAATGCGACTACTTCACTAGTCACACAATTCATCGGCGTGCACCAGCTGCTGCTCCACCGTCTGAGGTGCGTCCCCACCAAGGGCGAGCTGACGCTCGTACTCGGCAAGAACGGCGTCCTCGATCATTTGCCGCGTCGCGTTATTGATCGGGTGAGCGATATCCCTGAACTCCCCGTCCTTGCGCCGCCGGCTAGGCATCGCAACGAATATACCCGTGTTGCCGTCGATGACCTTGAGGCCCCTGACGACGAACGCGTTGTCGAACGTGATGCTGACGAACGCCTTCAGGCGCTCCTCGTGGCGCAGCGTCAGTCTTACTTCGGTGATCTCCATCGCTTCACCGCCCTCCGCCTGGATGAAGGGACTGGATCGACTTCGCGTCAAGCGTGGTCAGAGAGAATTCGCCCGACGGGGCTCGTTCTCGATCGGAGTCACGCGCTGACCGACATCGATCGGTGCTACGACATGTATGTCCCAACCACGCCCCGCCAGGCGTGTCGATATGCTCTGTCCAGCCGGCTCGTCCTTCACGAGGCCGACGACCGTCGGTCCGCTCCCGGACATCACTGCAGCCAGAGCGCCCTGCTCCAGCAGGGCGTCCTTGACGCGCGCGACCTCCGGACATGCAGATACGACACCAGCCTCCAGGTCGTTCCGAAGCCCCTTGGCAAGCGTCGGAATATCGCCTTCCCGGACAGCTAAACAGTTTACTCTAATGAAGCTGACGGGCTCTGTCAACCCGATTCTCGCCATTCTGTAGGCCTCACCCGCAGAGACCCCGAACCGTGGTGTGGCCAGCACGAACCAGACCCCGCTGAGCGCGGGCAGACGTTCGAGATTCTCCCCTCTCCCCGTGCCAAGCGCGGTCCCTCCCGACAGCATGAACGGTACGTCCGAGCCCAGGGCCGCCGCCACATCAAGCAGCGTGTCGCGAGGGGCCCCGATGTCAAACAGAGCGTCTACGCCGACCAGGATTGCCGCCGCGTCGGCGCTGCCACCGCCCAGACCGGCTGCCACGGGTATCCGCTTCGTGAGGTCAATGGAGACGCCCGGGCACCCGAACTCGGCCAGCGCGGCCTCGGCCGCCCTCCAGGCCAGATTGTCGGGTCCCTCAGGAACAGAGAGCCCGTGGACGCTGAGCGACACTCCCGAAGAGCTCTCCAGAGGCGCGAGAGCGAGTGTGTCCGAGAGTGACACACTCTGAAAGAGCGTCTCGATATCGTGATAGCCGTCAGGCCGCGCCGCTGTCACGGCCAGCCCGAGGTTGATCTTCGCGAACGCTTCTATGCTGACGCCTTGCAGTCTCAATGTCCTCCTTGAGAAAACGCTGCCGTCACAGAACGGCAGCGTCCGCCCGCGGCCCCCGGATCGAACGTGACCGGCGGGCCCCCGGACGCGGCGTGACCGGCGCGTCCGGGGCATTCCCTGAGCAGTTACGTCACGTAGATGACCAAGGCCACCACGAGGACCCACAGAACGATGTTCAGCGCCAACGGAAGGTCCGTCACGAGCGCACGCGACGGCTGCCCTCCGCCGTCCGCGGTGTACATCAAGAAGAAGTACCTGAACACCCCATACACTACGAATGGTATCGTGTAGACGAGCCCCGTGCCGCCCACCTTCTCCACGGTTCCCGGCCAGATGGTGTAGATGGAGTATGAGACGACCGTCGACGCGGTCACGACGCCGAACAGCGAGTCGATGAGCGCCGGCGGGTAGTGCTCCAGCACGGCCCGGTGCTTCCCGGCCTCCGCCCCGAGCACCAGCACCTCGTGTCTGCGTTTCGCCAGGCCCAGGAAGAGGGCCAGGAAGAAGGTGCAGATCAGAAGCCACGGCGAGAGCTCAGTGTCCGGCGCCGGCCCCCTGAGCACCTCCACGCTCCCGACGGCACGAAGTACGAATCCCACGGCGATCGCCATGACGTCCAGCACCACCATCCTCCTGAGCGCGAGGCTGTAGAGCAACTGGAGGACCAGGTAGCCTGCAGCTACAAACCCGAAATTCGGGTGAAGTCTGTAGGCCCACGCGAGCGCGAGCGCGGCCAGCACGACCGCGGCCGTCGCCGCGACGGGGATGGGCAGCGTCCCCGACGCCAACGGCCTGAGCTTCTTGACGGGGTGCTCGCAGTCACGGCGTACGTCCACGAGATCGTTGAAAATGTAGGTCGCGCCCGAGAGGGCGCAGAAGGCGAGGAAGCCCCAGGTCGCGTGGAGAACGAGCGCCCGCGTTCCGAGACCGCCCGCGAAGAGCAGTCCGGCGAAGAGCACGAGGTTCTTCGTCCACTGGTCCGGCCGCATGGTCCTGATGAGATCTCGCGCGATCAAAGACGGGTCCCTTTCTCCGCCAGGACGGTGACGCCCGTCGGCGCTAGTGATTCGCGAGGATGTCGCGCGCCTTCGTGACGATCAGATCGACGGCAACGCGGTTCTGGCCGCCCTCGGGGATTATTACATCCGCGTACCGCTTGCTGGTCTCAACGAACTGCAGGTGCATCGGCCGGACGGTCTTGAGATACTGCTCTATCACCTGATCGACCGTCCTGCCCCGATCCGCGATGTCACGCCTCAGACGGCGTATGAAGCGCTCGTCAGCGTCCGTGTCGACGTAGAGCTTGATGTCCATGCTCTCCCTGAGCGTGTCCTCGGCCAGCACCAGAATGCCCTCGAGCAGGATAATGCGCGCCGGCCGGACGGTGATGGTCTCCTTCCGCCTGGTGTGCGTCTCGAAGTCGTAGATGGGCTTCTCGACAGGTCGGCCGCCTCTCAGCTCGGTCAGGTGAAACAGGAGCAGTTCGTTGTCGAACGAATCCGGATGGTCGTAGTTGATGTTCTCGCGGCTCGCCGGTGGAAGATCGCTACGGTCCACGTAGTACGAATCGTGATGAAGAATGACGACGCTCTCTTCCGGAAAATGCTTACGCACCTCCCTGGCAACGGTCGTCTTCCCCGACCCGGTCCCCCCTCCGATGCCGATGATTATGGGATCCACTTGCTCTCCCCCTGCGATGCCCCTTACTGGCCGAACAGTGCTGACTCGACGATCTCGCACATCGCGTGTCCGGCAGCAATGTGTATCTCTTGAATACGCTGTGTGTCATCACTGGGAGCCACGATCAGGTGATCGCATAGCCCCTCCATCTGTCCCGCGTCCTGGCCAACCAGTCCCACGGTCACGAGCCCGGCAGTTCTTGCCGTCTCCAGGGCTCTCACAACGTTGGTCGAGCTGCCGCTCGTGGAGATGCCGACCAGCACGTCTCCCTTTCGCCCGAGCGCTTCCACCTGCCTCGCAAAGACCATGTCGTACCCGTAGTCGTTTGCGAGCGCGGTCATAACTGACGGGTTCACCGTGAGCGCGATGGCCGGGAGGCCGTGGCGTTCCAGGCGCAACCTGCCCGCCAGCTCGGCGGCTATGTGCTGCGCGTCGGCGGCGCTTCCCCCGTTGCCGCACAGGAGCACCTTGTTCCCGGTCCGAAGTGACTCGGTCACTGCAGTTGCCGCCGCGGCAATCACATCGGAGAGAGACTCCGCCGCCATCTCGTGCACCCTCGCGGACTCCGCGAAGACGGCCCTTACTCGCTCGGCGCCTGTCTCAGCCTGTCGTTCCATTCAGCCTACCTTTCGGCGAGGTATTCGGCCAGCGCGTCTTGCCAGCTCCGTGGCTCCTTCCCCGTGAGCGACACGAGCCTCGCGAGAGACAGGACCGAGTAGCCGGGCCGAGGCGCGGGCCTCGGGAACTCCTCACTGGTCACGGGCTTTACGGGGATGTCCTGATGACCGGCCAGGTCGAGTATCTCCCGGGCGAACTCAAACCACGAACACGACCCCACGTTAGTAGCGTTTACCACACCGGTGGCCTCGACTGCAATCAGTTCCAGAATCGCCCCGGCAAGGTCGCGGACGTTCGTCGGAGCGCCCACCTGGTCGTCCACGACCCGAAGAACCCGTCCAGAGGAAGCCAGAGACAGCATCTTCTCGATGAAGTTCGGCCCCGCATGCCCGTAGAGCCACGCCGTACGAACGATCAGAGCGTCCGTACAGGCCTCCGCGACCTTCCGCTCTCCCGCAAGCTTCGAGCGCCCGTACACCCCAAGGGGCCTCGGTTCGTCCGTCTCTGCATACGGCGTGTCGCCCGTGCCGTCGAACACGTAGTCGGTGCTGACCTGAACCACTCGGGCGCCGACCCTCTCAGCCGCCGCCGCGACGTTTCCCGCTCCACCTGCGTTGACGTCGAACGCGGCCTCGGGATCGCTCTCCGCGCCATCGACGTCGGTGTAAGCGGCGCAGTTGATCACGACAGCAGGTTTGGCCTCCGCGACGAACGCGTCAGTCGCAGCGGCATCCCGCAGGTCGAACTCCGCGACGTCGGCCGGTGTCACGTCGAATTCGCGCCGAAAGAGAGGTACGAGCTCCGTCCCCAGCATCCCGGCGGCGCCCGTGACCAGGACTCTCGTCCCGCCGTGCTCCCTTCCCGACGCCTCGGTTCCCACTACGGCACCTCGATCCGGCTGGCGTCACCGACCATGAACCGGAAGGCCTTGGGCATCGTGGCGCTCTTCGTGATCTCGACGTCCTTCCCTATGAGGCTCTTCTCCATTCGGCTGCCCAGATTCGAGATTCTCGAGTTCTCGAGCACGATGCTGTGCTCGATCTCGGAGTTCTGGATCGTCACGTCGTGATAGATGGAGGTGAAGGGCCCAATGTACGACTTCACGATCTTGCAGCCCCGTCCTACGACGAGGGGGCCGCGCAGTACGCTGCCCTGCACCTCAGCTCCCTCGGCGATCACCACGTTCCCGTCGACGCGCGAGGCGCTGTCCACACTGCCCGCGATGTCGCGACTGATCGTCTCGAGAATCATCCTGTTGGCCTCGAGGATGTCGTCGAGCTTCCC
>DAOWCM010000171.1 GCA_030639555.1 Candidatus Eiseniibacteriota bacterium
AGGGCGGCGACCTCGTCGTCCTCGAACGACTCGCGCTCCATGACGTGGCACCAGTGGCACGTCGAGTAACCGATCGACAGGAAGACCGGCTTGTCCTCCGCCAGCGCCTTCTCGAACGCCTCCGGTCCCCACGGGTACCAGTCGACGGGGTTCATCGCGTGCTGCAGCAGGTAGGGGCTCTTCTCGCCGGCGAGGTGGTTGGCCGCGCCGTCGCGGGCGGTCTCGTCGGGCGTGCAAGACACCATCGCCGGGACAAGCAATGCCGCGACGACGGCCAGTGGGATGAGTTCCGACAGTGTGTTCTGCAATCAGTACTCCAGGTTGAGATGCTGAGCCGGCGACGCCTAGGAACGTCATCGCCCCATGTCGCGCAGGCGTGCCCGGAAGCAACGCCCCCGGTCGCGCGGCAGTGCACGCAGGCGGGCATGCCCCCTCGAACACGTGCCGACCCCGCACACATGACTTCAGATGCGGCGCACATGGGCCGGATTCAAACGTGGCTTCGGAGCTTGAGCTCGAGGGGATGTGCGGCGAAACAGGACTGAGTGGCGAGGTGCTCCACGTGGTACTTCCGGATGTGGCGCCCGAGGAGCTTCGTGGGAACGATCAGAGAGGCGCGCCCGCCGCGGTGCTCCTCGATGGCCTCGAGCGCATCCTGCCTCTCGCCGGGGTTCATGTAGCGCTCGAGGAGACCCAGGGCGTGCAGGAGAACGTCGGCATTCCGCGCCGGGGTCGCTACGAACTCCATCGTCGTCGTCAAGAGCTCCCCGTACCTGGCAGAGAGTTCGTCCAAGGGGAGCTTCTTCGAGCGCGCCACCAGCTCCTCCATCTTACTGAGAACGTCCTGGTCGTGCGCCATGAGCTGGAGCTCATGCGCGGCGTGGAACGCGACCAGCGAGTCACGGCTTCCTTTGGGTCGCATGGAGTCGCGGTATCTCTTCAGGCAGAAGAGACGCTCGATGAAGTTGTCCCACATCGAGTCATCGCGCAGGCTTCTCTCGTCCGCGACCGGCAGCAGCGGGAAGCGCTTGGCGACCGCGGCAGCGAAGAGCCCGGCGGCCTCGCCCGCCTGTTCGCCGGTCGCATCCAGAACGGGCACGGCCCCGGTTCCACAGCTGGGCGATCTGCTCTTCAGCACGAATCCCCAGAGGTTACAGCCGGCGAGCTCATCGAGACGGGAACGTATCCACGTCTGCATGCGCCCCGTCTGGTCCTCGCCCGTGGCGGTCGTCACGAGCCTCGGGGAATCCGGGTCGTCCGCCAGGTGCATGGGGTCTCTGGGCACGGTCATGCCGCACTCGACCTCGGGGCAGATGGGCGCCCACTCGACGTCGTCTCCGAACGCCTTCAGTAAGAGAGGGTCGCTCTTCTCCGTGCCGTCGTAGCGGACGTTCTCGCCCAGGAGACACGTACTGACGCCGAGCCGGGGTTTCAGCCCCGGCTCGTGCGCGTCCTTTCTGGTTCCGGCTCGCGCCATCATCTATAGAGAGCCTTGATCGCGCCCCAGCTGGACGGTTCGGCAGGCGTGACGTCGCAGCCGGGCGTCGTGCACCAAGGCTCGACGACGAAGCACACCCCGGCCCATGTGCTATCGTGGCAGTCGTGGATACTTGCCGCGATCTCGTCCGGGTCGGTCGTGCCCCACCAGTTCATGGTTGCGTCGAAGTCGGGCGGGTCGGGGATGTGCTCGCCGCAGTATGAGTGCACGGCGAAATCCGCGTTGTCGCAGATGTCGTTCCCGTGCAGGAATCCATTGTGGGGCCCGCCCCAGAAGTCGACGCCCGTGCCGTTGCCACGGATGACATTGCCTGTCAGGTGGGCGTCGAACGAGATGCTGAAGCCGAACCAACCGTTGTTCTCAACGAGGTTGTCGATGGCGACGCAGTCGTCGAACCCCGCCACGCCGCTGATCTCGTTGTCGTGGATGTGGTTCCGCTGTAACACCGTGTTCTCGCCCGTGCCCATGATGCCATCGAAGAACCCGTGAACCTCGTTGTCCTCTATCATGCCCTCGAAGTGCCCGGCCTGGATCCCGCAGACGCCGGGTCCCTCGATCACGTTCCGGGCGACAAGCCCCCCGGCCAGCCGGACGTGCAGCCCCGTCTCGCACCCCTTGACGATGTTGTCGGTGAAGTGGACGGTCCCGCTCGTTGGATAACCCCAGTCCAGCGGCGTCTCCAGCCACTGGAACTTGAATCCTGTGATGAAGGCCCGCGCGCCGAACGTATCGTCCCGTACGTCGAAGGCCGGCATCAGCCCGTCGCCGAAGATGAGCGTCAGTGCAGCACCTCCCTGGCTGACGAGCACCGGACTGTCGGCGTCCAGGAGGATGGGCCACGGGTAAGAGATACCCGTTTCGACCTCGTAGAAGCCCGGCAGCACGAGCACCGTGTCGTCCGCCGAGCCGCGGAACACGGCCTCCGGGATGTTGTCGAAGTTGCCGCCGCCCGCTGGGTCGACGACGATGACTCCGGCGCAGACGGCGGCCGGGAGGGCGGCAAGCAGAAGGAACGTGCACCAGAGCAATCTCATTCGTGCCATGACACACCTCCTCTCCTTGCCAAGATTATACAGCGCGGCCGTCCTCCTGTCGACGCCCGCCTCCGAGCTGCCGGGCGGACGAGTGCGATTCGCTCCTGTTCGGGCAGAAAGGCGCTGCTCCGCCCGCGCCTGCGCCCAAAAGCCGTTGACTCGCGCCCGTCCCCATAGTAGAATATTCAGTTGATATGTCACCGCCCCGGCACCCGCTGACGTCGCGGTGACAGATTCTCGTACTGACCGCGCGGGCGGACGTCAGGGAATCCCGAAGGACCGCTCAGCGCTCCGAACGACCCCATCGCACGAGGAGTGGCCGGGGCCGGTCGCGTAGGTTTGTAGCTGCACCTTGGAGGTTCGATGAGACTCAGGCTCTCCGCTGACATGATCAGGGACGAGGCCGTCGACCGGGTGGAGACGCTCTCCGGGCAGAACATCCTTGCCTGCTACCAGTGCGGCAGGTGCTCGGCGGGGTGTCCCGTCGTCGAGGAGATGGACATAATCCCGAGCGAGGTCATCAGGCTTCTTCAGCTGGGCCAGATGGATGAGGTCCTGAGCTCGAAGACCATATGGACGTGCGCGTCGTGTCTGCAGTGCGCGTCCAGGTGCCCGAAGGGCGTCGAGTTCTCGAACATCTGTGACGCGCTGAGGGCCATCGTCCTCCGGACCAGGCTCGCGACACCGAAGGTCGACGCGGACGGGTTGACGCGGGTGATGATGTCGGACGCGCCGCAGATGGGTGTGGTCGGGGCATTGAGGAAGCTGAGCGGATAGACCGTGCCGGAGGAAGAGATGAAGATCCCGTACTACCCGGGCTGTACGCTTCACGAGAGGGCACGAGACTTCGACACATCCGCGAGGGAATGTGCTTTTGCCCTGGGGGTCGAGCTCGAGGAACTCCCCATCTGGACCTGCTGCGGCGCCGTGTACCCGCTCGTGACCGACAGCGTGATGGACATCCTGGCAGGGGTCAGGAACCTGTCCTACGCGTCTCGGCTCGATGACAAGGTCGTCACGCTGTGCTCCTTCTGCTACAACGTGCTCAAGCGTTGCAACAACGTAATGCGGAGCGACTTGGACAAAAGGGACAAGACCAACCTGTTTCTCCGCGCGGACACCGAGGCGCGGGAGAAGATAGGGAGCTACACGCACGAGGACTACGAGGGGCAGGTGGAGGTTCTCCACTACATCGAGATGCTGCGCGATGTGGTCGGCTACGACAAGATAGCCGGGGCCGTGACGAAGAAGCTCGAAGGTCTTAAGGTGGCGCCCTACTACGGGTGCATGTTGCTTCGCCCCAAGAACGAGATGAAGTTCGACGACCCCGAGCAGCCCACGATCTTCGAGGAGTTCCTCGAGACGCTCTCGTGCCAAGTGGTCGACTTCCCGATGAAGAGCGAATGTTGCGGGGGTTTTCAGGTCGTCAACGACGAGGAGCTGGCGGTGTCATGCTCACAGAACGTCGTCGTCTCCGCACTCAAGCGCGACGCCGACGTCATAGTCACGACCTGCCCACTCTGCCGCTACAATCTCGACAGGCACCAGGAGAAGATGGCCGAACGGGTCAAGGGGTTCAAGACGGTCCCGGTCGTCTACTTCACACAGCTTCTAGGGCTGGCACTGGGCATTGACAAGAAACACCTGGACTTCACTGACAATTCCGTTGACCCGACCACCGTTCTGGCGGAGAAGAATCTGTTTTAAGGAGGCGTGATGGAAGAACGCATTGGGGTCTTCGTTTGCCACTGCGGGACCAACATCGCCGGGGTGGTGGACGTCAAGCGTGTGGCCGAAGAGCTGGCCGACTATCCGGGCGTGGCCTACTCCACCGACTACACCTACATGTGCTCCGATCCCGGCCAGAACCTGGTGAAGGATGCCATCAAGAAGCATAACCTGACCGGCGTGATCGTGGCGGCGTGTTCGCCGACCCTACACGAGGCGACGTTCAGGCGGGCGGGGATGGCGGGGGGGATGAACCAGTATCAGGTCGAGATCGCCAACATCCGCGAGCAGTGCAGCTGGGTGCATCAGGGCGACAAGGAAGCGGCGACCGAGAAGGCCATCAGGATCATCAAGGTGATGATAGAGAAGGCCCGGCTCGACGAAGCGCTCGAGCCCATATCAGTACCCATGACCCCCCGGGCTCTGGTGGTGGGTGGCGGTATCGCGGGGATCCAGGCGGCGCTCGACGTCGCCAACGCGGGGCACGAGGTCATCCTCGTCGAGAAGTCGGCGTCCATCGGCGGCCACATGGCGCAGCTCTCTGAGACCTTCCCGACGCTCGACTGCTCGCAGTGCATCATGACTCCCAAGATGGTCGAGGTCGCGCAGCACCCGAAGATCAAGCTCATGACCTACTCAGAGGTTGACGACGTCAGCGGCTACGTCGGCAACTTCAAGGTCACGATCAAGAAGAAGGCCGCCTACGTCAACCGCGACGTCTGCACCGGCTGCGGTCTGTGCGTGGAGAAGTGCCCCGCCGAAGCTCCGTCCGA
>DAOWCM010000198.1 GCA_030639555.1 Candidatus Eiseniibacteriota bacterium
AAGACGTCTTCCATGTCCCGGTCGAACTTCTCGGACCATACGTGGTAGCCGTCCGCGACGCTGATGAGCTGAGCCGTGATGCGGAGCCGGTCTCCCGCTTTGCGGACACTGCCTTCGAGCACCGTGTCGACCCGGAGCTTCCTGCCGACATCGTGTATGTCGTGGCCCGGGCCCTTGAACTGAAAGGACGAAGTCCGCGCACTCACCTTGAGCCCGCCGATATGCGTCAGCGCGTTGATGAGTTCCTCGGCCATCCCCTCGCAGAAGTACTCCTGGTCTCGTTCGGGGCTCATGTCCAGGAACGGGAGCACGGCGATAGAGGGCCTGCGTTTGCGCGCGTCTGCCGGCCTGGCGGACGTGACCGTTTCCCGAGCCTCGCGAAGCCTGCTCAGATCGACCAGAACCTCCTCGGCGCCAGGTTGTCGCGAAGCCGGGTCCTTCGAGAGCATGCGGCACACCACATCCTCGAGCTCTCCTGAGACTCCGGGCCGCGCCACGGACAGTGGATCCGGCTCTTCGTTCAGGATCGAGTAGATCACTGCCTGGTCGCGGTTTCCCGTGAAAGGCCGTCGACCTGCGATCATCTCGTACAGGATCACGCCCAGTGACCAGATGTCCGTCCGATGATCGACTCTCCCTCCCCGCGCTTGCTCTGGCGACATGTAGGCAACCGTGCCCATGGTTGTCCCGATCACAGTGAGCTGCGTCGCCGCACTCGATAGAGCCAGGCCGAAGTCCATGATCTTCACGCGGCCCTGCGGAGTCACCACGACGTTTGCGGGCTTGATGTCGCGATGAACGATGCCCTTGGCGTGTGCCTCAGCGAGGCCCTCCGCGATCTGGATGGTGATCGCCAGGGTCTCATCAAGAGTCGCCGTAGGGGATTCGATCCCGGCTCTGAGACTCTGCCCCTCGACGCATTCCATCGCGATGAAGATCTGACCGTCGGCCTCGTCGATCTCGTAGATCGTGCAGATGTTCGGGTGATTGAGGGCTGCTGCTGCCTTCGCCTCGTGGATGAAGCGTGCTCTCTCCTTAGCAGTGCCGAGGATGCGCGGGGAGAGGAACTTGAGGGCAACGTGCCTCTCGAGCTTCGTGTCCTCGGCCTTGTAGACGACGCCCATGCCGCCTTCGCCGAGCTTTCCGAGGATCTTGTAGTGGGAGATGGTCTTGCCGATCATGGGTGGCCCCGAGGGAAGATGGTCAACGAGCTATCTGAGCCCTGTTCAGCGCCATTGTAGCGGCCTCGCTGGCTGAGACATAGCGAGTTCTGCGCTGGATGGGCGGAAGGCTGCGGGATTGGAGACCCATCCGGCGCCAATTGAGCTTGACCTGGGTGGCTCCCGTGACTATGTTGTCACTCAGCAGAGGCGACCACGTTGGTATGGCAACATATCCGGAAACTCTTAAGGAGGGACCTGGCGCAGACGCCGGGCCCTTTTTGCGTTTCAGGGGCGCCACCTGCAGGGCCGGACAGGCCCGTGAGAAGAAAGTCGGACGGTCGGACGATCCGGCCCCGACAGGACAATCGTCGGCGTGAGGGGCGATCCCTGCCCGACGAGAACAAGAGAGGTAGAACACAGTGAGTACGACCGGAATCGTGAAGTGGTTCAACGACAGCAAGGGCTTCGGCTTTATCACGCCGGAGGATGGATCCAAGGACGTCTTCGTTCACCATTCGGCGATCCAGGGCGGCGACGAGTTCAAGACCCTGGGCGAAGGCGAGCGCGTGGAGTTTGACGTTGTCCAGGGCGAGAAGGGCCCGGCGGCGGAGAACGTCGTCAGAAGCGAAGCCTAACCGCGGCACCACCGCGAACTGGTATAGAAGACACAGGGCCGTCCCTCATCATGAGGGGCGGCCCTGCTGCGTCGGGGGCTGGGCCTGTTCAGCGGAGCGGCTCAGTGGAGAGACCAGGCTCTCCGTATCTCATGTGCCATGTGCCGGCTATCGATACATCGCCTTGATCGAGCTCCAGCTCTTGGCTTCCACCGGCGAATCGCAGCCCACGTCCAGTGCTCCGATGAGGCCGCACACGGGGCTCTGCGCCACCGCACAGGGCGACGCCGCATCGATCGTGAAGTCGCGGCTCGGCCTGTCGCAGAAGAGAGGGTCCGCCGACAGGTTGTTGCTGATTCCGGACTGGTCCGCAATGCACCCGACCCAGTCGCCACCGGCGTTACCGAAGAGGTCACAGCAGATGAGAGTGGGGTTCTCCGTGCCCTCCTCGCAGTCCAGCGCGGGACCGGACGTGCTGAACGCGATGATGCAGTTGGTCAGCACCGGATCGGAGTTCCAGCAGTGTACGCTGCCACCGCCCTCATCTGCCCCGTTGTCAGAAAACGTGCAGTTCGTTACCGCAATGTCGGCGAGGTCACAGACGAGGCCGCCTCCGTTGCTGTTGGTTCCGCTCGCGTAGTTCCTGAAGAAGATGCAGTCAGTGAACGTGGACGCTGACTCGTAGCAGTAGGCTCCAGCTCCGTGCTTCGCCGCGTTATCCAGGAACGAGCAGCCGTCGAATGTGGGAGATGAGAAGTCGGCGTACACTCCGCCCCTGCTGTTGCCGGAGAACGTGCAGTTCGTGACAACGGGCGACGAGTTGCCCAGGCACGACATCCCTCCGCCAATGATGCCGGTATTGTCCTGGAAGAGACAGTTGGTCAGTGTCGGGGACGACGCCCTGTCGCAGAACGCCCCTCCGCCCTGTCCAAAGGCCCTGTTGTCTATGAAGTCGCAGTCCGTCACACTGGGGGAGGAGTGGTCATAGCAGCGGATGCCGCCACCATGTGTAGTCGCGGTGTTGTCCGAGAACGTGCAGCCGGTGAACGTGGGTGAAGCTCCCCGAATGCAGTCGACCGCGCCGGCCTCTCCACTCGAGGTGTTGGAGGTGAACTCGCAGTTCGTGAACGTCGGAGAGGCGAGCTCGATCTGCGCGCCGCCGCCGTGAGCCGAGGTGTTGCCGGTAAACACACAGCCGGTGAAGCTGGCAGTTGATTCGCAGATGTACAGCACTCCGCCGTAGGTCCCATGTGAGTCCGAGAACACGCAGTCGATGAAGGCCGGGGAAGAGTTCCAGCAGTAGACCACGCCGCCGGCGTTGTGATTACCTTCCGCGAGTGTAAAGCCCTCGATCGTGGTAGTAGGTCCGGCATCGCCAGGCAGGAGCGCGAAGGCCCTGGCGTTGTTCTCGCAGTCGATGATCGTAGAGGCGGCCCCATCGGAGCTGCGAAGCTCGACGTTCGTGCCGTCGAAGTCCAGGTTCTTGTTGTCTGCGCCGGTGTAGGTTCCCGGCATGACCAGTACCGTGTCTCCATCTGCAGCGGCGTCGAGCGCCGGCTGGATGGCCGTGTAGTCGCCGCTTCCGCCGACATCGACGACGAGTGTGGCTGCGTGGGCGGAGCCGGCCGCTATGGCGCTGATGACAACCGCGAGAACCAGCAGCCTTCGGCTCATGGTGGTCTCCTTCCTCTTGGCAATCAGGTGGGTACGGCGCGGCCCAGCACACCGCGAACTGCAGAATGAGACTCACCCATTATGCTTGATGGATGGCGTTGAGGAAAGGCGATTCCGCGTGTGCGCCCGGTGCGGCCGCAGGTTGTCCGCCTGAGCACCCGTATTCTGTGGTATAATGGAGGCTAGCGGACGGGCGAGTCCGCTCGAGATGCTTCGACCGACGTCAGATGCACGCGTGCGGCGTCCGATGTGGCGCTCGAACGCAGCGGCAACCCCAGAAGAAGGGACGAGGGATGAGAACAAGCGCGATTCTGCTGATAGCCATCGCCGTGCTGACGGGGGGCTTCACCGCCTCGCACGCCCAGACGGCCGTCCTCATCTCCGAGATGTGCGACCCGCACCTCAACTATCTGACGGACCGGTTCATCGAGATCTACAACGCGGGCGCGGCTGCGGTCGATCTGACCGACTGGACGCTGGTGGCGGTAGGCAACGGCGGCGACATCTTCTCGTGGCCGCTCGCAGGCCTGATTGACCCCGGCGAGGCGCTGGTCGCCGGTGACGCCACCACGGTCATCGTGTTCCCGGTCGACTTCCCCGACGAGGCCTGGTCGAGCAACAACAGCCTCTGGAACGGGAAGGTGGGTGACGGGGCCAAGCTCCTGAACGCGGGCTCCGTGATCGTCGACTACGCGGTCGTGACCGGCACGCACTTCGAGAACGAGGACTACACCCGCAACTACGGCGTGGTGTTCCCGAACACCTCATACGACCCGTCGGAGTGGACGGCGACTCCCGCCTCGTATCCGACCGACGGGACGCCGGGTACGCACGAAACCGCCCCGCCAATCCCCGGACCTACGATCTCCAGTATCGTCACCGACCCCGCTGCGCCGCTGCCTGGGGAGCAGGTCGACGTCTACGCGGACGTCTCGGACACCGTGACCATCACTTCCGTCACGCTCTTCTGGGGAATCTCCCAGCTCGTCATGCCGAACGAGATCGGCATGACCCTCGACGTGGGTGTGACGTACGTCACCGACTCCTCGATTCCGGCGCAGTCGGCGGGCACGACCGTCTACTTCAAGATACAGGCGACGAACG
>DAOWCM010000297.1 GCA_030639555.1 Candidatus Eiseniibacteriota bacterium
CGCTCCTCCGCATAGACGGAGAAGCCCACGAGGCAGGCCGTGAGCGACACGAGGCCGAGAGTCAGGCTCGACACGATTGGGAAGCGCTTGAGCCGTAGCGGCGGCGCCGAATAGGCGAACGAGACTATCAGCGCGAGCACAACGAACAGGAACGTCTGGTACTTCACGTTGAGCGCGAAGAGCAGGGCGGCCAGCGAAAAGACGGCCGCCTGCCCGACGAGATCCCGACGTTCCAGAGTGCCTGACACGAGCGGGCGCCTCTCGCCCGCAACCCGGTCGCCTTCTTCGTCGAAGAGGTCGTTGATCGCGACCGACGCCTGGAAAGCACAGAACGTGGCGAGGCACGTGGCGAGCATCCCGAGCACGTCACCGGTCCCCGCGAACTCGACGCCGTACCGCGAGAAGAGCACCCAGCCGAACGCGATGCCGAAGGACGTGAGACCCAGATAGTGCAGTGCCCGGAGCGGGCGGACGCTCCGTCGCAGGGCGACTGCCTTCCCGGGCGCATGTCGCCGGTACGCGAACCACCCCAGCACGCTCGAGGTCAGCAGGAAGAGCAGCGCGAGCTTCCTGCTCTCGTCAGCCACGATCCCACCCGCCTTGAAGACGGAGAAGTACGCGAACTCGGCCGAGGTGGCGGCGCGGACGAACGCGAGGGATGCCCGGGCGAACAGGCTGGGCAGGACTCCATGGAGAGCGAGCGCGCCATAGATGGCGAGGAACGCGGCGATCGACCTGAACCAGCTCACCGTCTTGATCCTGACATAGAGCGCCGCCAGCAGACAGGCTCCCAGGATTTCCACTCGCTGCCCCGGCGAGATGGTCTCGAAAGTGGCTCTGGGATCGAAGAAGCGCAGCACCACGGGCCTGAGTTCCAGCACGTACGTGATCTTCATGCCCTCGCCCGAGGTGATGATGTAGTCCAGCAGTGGAGGGAGCAGCAGCAGCGCCCACGCGGGCGTCATCACCCTCATTACGGCGCCGATGCGCTCGCGGGTCAGTGCCGAGAGGATGAGGGCGAACGAGAGGAAGAGGCTCAGGTAGAACAAGACGAAGTGGTCGAGAACCATGAGCGCCGACGGGGAGGAGAAGTAGACGAATCCGATCGCGCCGTTCGGGCCGAGCGCGCCTTCGAGCAGGTTGCGCGCGAGCACCATTGCCAGGAAGGTCGCGGCCAGGTAGCCCCACGGCAGGCGGGAGCGTTCTGCTTCATGGATGATCGTGCCGAGGGTCTTCTTCAAGTCAGGAAGCTCCAATGGTCCGGGCCGCTTACGCGCAGTCGGGAACCCAGTCGATGCCGCGCGTTTGTAGAGCGCCATGCCGCGCGTCTGCCGAGCGCCGCGCCGATTGTGGTCAGCTAGTATACCAGTTCGCCGGCCCCCGTCCACAGTGCGAGGCTGCAATTTGAGCTTGACAGCTCATCTTGAGTGCGCCTAGTGTGCGTCGTGACATGAGCTTGAGTTCGGTAACTGTGTTGAAAGACGCGGTCGATCAGGCTCCGCGGACCACCGGGCCATCGGCAGGTCTGACGCACCGACACACTCGATGCGGCCGGACCACGGTCGCGCCGGCACCTGATTCCGCACATGCGAAAGGGGGAAGCCGTGAAGGCGAAATGCGTCGCGTTGGCGCTAGCCGCTCTTCTGGTGTTCGCGCTGTCCGCGGGCGCTGCGTTCGAGCTCCGAACCTGGGCGACGACCGCGGCGGCACCTGCGGACGGCAGTTCTCACACAACCTCGGCCAGCTTCGAGATGGTCTCTCGCATGGGGGGGCCGTTCGTTGGCAGCGCCGAGAGCGCCTCGTTCTCACTGTGGGGATGCAGTGTCACTCCGGTCGAGGGCGCGTTCGTGGCCATGGAGACCGAGCCCCTCACCGTGACTCTGAGGTGGACGGTCGAGTCGCTCGGAGGCATCTCGGGCTTCAACGTCTACAGGGCCTGGGCCGAGGACGGTCCGTTCGAGAGACTGAACGAAGAAGAACTCCCACCGTTCTCTCCCGGTGTCTACGAGGACACGACGGTGTGGCCAGGCTCGCCGTTCTGGTACGAGCTCCGCGGTGTCTTCGGTGACGGCAGCGAGGAGGTTGTTGGCGAGACCGTGATGGTCAGGACGGGCGGCACGCTGGCCACGAGGTTGTACAACGCGAGCCCGAACCCGTTCAGTGACGGCACGGTCATCCAGCTGGACGTCGCCTCGGCTTCACGGGGCATCAGTCTCAGGATCTACGACATCGCCGGTCGCGTCGTGACGGCACTCAACACGGAAGTCGTGCGTCCGGGTCGCCACAGTGTGACGTGGGACGGCAGGAATGACCGCGGCCAGCGTGTGGCGTCGGGCGTCTACTTCATCGCGCTTGAGGCCGCAGGGGTGAGGGAGACGGGCAGGCTGGTCTACCTGAGGTAGCGTTGCGCCCGGAGCATTTGAACCCGGGGAGTGAGATCACCAAGGAGGGTAACGGGATGTCAACGAGGACTGCTATCAACGTGGCGATGCTTGCCGTTCTTGTTCTGGTTTTGGGGCTTGCCGGGACTGCCGGAGCACGGTCGATGGAACTCGGTGATGGAGCCGTGTTTGGGGATGCGGACCCGTCGAGAGACATACAGGAGAGCATCTGGTTCCAGGGATTTGTGGCGGACGCGGGCACCGGGGACCCGGTCAACGCGACCTACACGGTCACGGCGAGGATGTACGACGCCGAGCTTGGCGGCACATCTGTCTGGGGTCCGGAGACCCATCTGGCCACGGTCATTGTGGACGGCTGGTTCAACATTGAACTCGGCGCGGTCATCGGCGGGCTTCCCGCGTTCGATACGCCGCCCTACTACCTTCAGCTCTGGATCGACGGTGAGATGCTCGAGCCGCGTTTGAAGCTTGCGAGCGTGCCATCGGCGTTCCAGTCGCTGGGTGCGGACAACGGGCTGAACCTGCCGTACAACGGCAACTACGGATCGAGTGGGAACGCCTTCTCGATCACGAATACGGGCGGGAACATCTGTGGGTACTTCAGGATTAACAACGCGGGTAGCTCTGCGGGCGCCCTCTACGGCAGGCACAACGGAACGGGCTCCGCTGTGATGGGCTGGCACGACGGCATCGGGGCGGCCATCAAGGGCGTGGCCAATGGCTCGGGCTACGCGGGCGAGTTCGACGGTCCTGTCGTTGTCAGTGACAGCATGAGAGTCGAAGGCCTGTTCATCGCGTCGGACGGCGCTATGGTGCCCGATACGCTCATGGTTGGTGAGGGCTTCTGGTTTGCCAAGGACCCCGTCGCGGGCTACGTGCTCCGGTGTGCCGACGGCTGGGGCAACGCGGAGTGGGGTCCGCCTAACATCATCGACACGCACGATGACAACGCGACGACGGTTATCGGCAGCAGCG
>DAOWCM010000046.1 GCA_030639555.1 Candidatus Eiseniibacteriota bacterium
CCGGCGTCCTTGGTCGCCTGCCGCTGCGAGTCGTTGAAGTAGGCAGGTACCGTGATGACGGCCTTCTCGACCTTCTCGCCCAGGTGTTCCTCGGCCGTGTTCTTCATGGCGGCCAGGATCATCGCCGATATCTCCGGCGGCGCGTACGACTTGCCCAGAGCCTCGACCCTGACGTCGCCGGCGTCGTTCTTCGTGACCTTGTACGGGACGAGCCCCATCTCTTCGTTCACCTCGTCGTACCGCCTCCCCATGAAGCGCTTGATGGAGGAAATGGTGTTCTCGGGGTTCGTCACCGCCTGACGCTTGGCGACCTGTCCGACCAGCCTCTCACCCTTCTTCGTGAAGGCGACAACCGAGGGTGTCGTGCGCGAGCCCTCCGGGCTGGGGATGACGGTGGCCTCACCACCTTCCATCACCGCCACACACGAGTTCGTCGTACCCAGATCGATTCCTATGACCTTGCTCATATCAGTGTGTCCTCCTTCGGGCCGCCGCCGACGGGCGTCACGCCCGTCCCGGCGCGCGCACCATGCGGCGCACCGCCGAGGCCCTATACGTTACTTAGATACGATGACCTTCGAACAGCGAAGCAATCTCTCTCCCAGCAGGTACCCTCTCTGGGTCTCTTCAACGACGTGATCAGGGGCGTGCTCGGCGGATTCCACGTGCCCCACGGCCTCGTGGAAGTTGGGGTCGAACTCGCACGCCCGCGTTTCTATCGGCGTTACGCCGTGCTTCCTGAGAACGTCCGTGAGGTGCTTGAGAATGAGCTCGACGCCCTCTCTCAGGGAACCGCCCTCGTCGGGGCCGTTCGAATCTTCGCAGGCGAGCGCCCTCTCGAAGTTGTCCACTACGTCGAGCAGGTCGAGGATTATCTCCTCGCGCGCCGCCCCCGACCACCTGCGCCTGTCTCTCTCTACGCGCTTTCTGTAGTTGTCGAGGTCCGCGAGAGCCCTCAGCCACTTGCCGTTCAGCTCGTCCAGCTCGGCCCTCAGGTTCTCGATATCAGCCGGGACCTCCTGCTCGTCGGCACCGGGTGCCCCGGCGAGCGATCCGTCGCCGGCATCGCGTGCGGCCGGCGCCATGTCTGGCTGTTTCTCTTCCTTCCGTCTCTTCTTCGTCATGTCTGTGAGTCAAACTCCCTATGTCGTAAGGTATCGTACCTACTCCGCGAGCAGGTCGTCGAGCACCTTCGAGAAGTACCCGACAAGACCTATCAGCCTCGGGTATTTCATCCGCGTCGGTCCGATGACACCCATGCGGGCCACGGCGCCGCCGATCCTGTATGTGCCTGCGACAAGGGACATCCGGTTCATGCCGCTGCAGACGTTCTCGGCCCCGATGACCACCCTCACCTCGGCCACTCCGGCCGGACCACGGACGACGTCGGCGAGCGTTTCTTCGCTGTCGAGAATCTCTCCCAGCGAGGCCGCATCGGTCGAGAACTCCGGATGACGGAAGATGTAGCGTGCGCCCTCGTAGTGGATGCGCTCGCCTCCGCCGGGGCCCAGGAAGACGCGAACCCCTTCCAGCAGTCCGCGCAACCAGCCACCCGGCGCCGGGTCCTGTTCCCCGAGCCGCTTCTCGATCGTTGCTGAAGCCTCGGAGAGCGTCACGCCCCGCAGCCACTTGTTCAGAAGGTCGGACGCCCTCGACACCTCGGCCCTGTGAAACGTGCCGTCCGACGTGAGGACGGCGGTCCGTGTCGGGCCGACGTCCGTGGCCACCACCGCCATGATGCGGCCCGCACCGATGGCGACGAGCGCCACCTGCTCGATGACCTGTCCTCCTCCGGAGGGAGCGACCGCGACAGCCATCTCCTTGGAGGCCTCACTGACCATGTGCGAGATCCCCGCGAGGACGGTCGCGAGGTCACAGTGCACCAGCTTGGCAAGCTCACTTCCGATCGCCTTCCGCTCACCGGCCGTCAGACCGACGGGCTTGACCAGATTGTCGACGTAGTAGCGGTAGCCCAGGTCTGTTGGGATGCGCCCGGCGGACGTGTGAGGCTGGAGTATGAGCCCCTCCTCTTCCAGCGCGCGCATGACGTTCCTGACCGTGGCCGAACTCAAGCTGACCGAGCTCATACGCACGACGGCCCTCGAACTGACAGGCTTCGCCTCGCGGACGTAGCCCTCGATGACCGACTGCAGTATTGTGCTCTCTCTGTCGCTGAGTTCGACTCCGCGCACGCCGTCTCGCTCCCGGATTCAGCCCTTAGCACTCTCCTTGTAAGAGTGCTAAGACGCAAGATAACGCGTCGCGTGTCGGGTGTCAAGCTGAAAGGGGCGCGGGATCGGAGCTCTTGTGCCGTCAGCGAATGACGTCGAAGAGCCGCTCGAAGCGGGGCCGCTTCGTCTTCCCGTCCCAGGACCAGTAGATGGCGACAGCCTTGCCCTTCATGTGGCTCGTGTCCAGGAAGCCCCAGTCGCGGCTATCGGCGCTCCAGTTCCTGTTGTCCCCCATCATGAAGAGAGACCCTTCAGGGACCTTGATGGGCCCGTAGTCGGCCCAGCGCGGCGTCGGCGGCTTGAGCTTGATGAAGCTCTCGTCCTTCCGCTCGCCGTTCAGATAGAGGACGTTGTTCTTGAGTTCGACGATGTCTCCCGAAGTCCCGACGCAGCGCTTGACGTAGTTCTCCTTCCGAGCGCGTGGGTCGGGGTTCGGGTACTCGAAGACGATGACGTCGCCGTAGCGCGGCTCCCGGATGCCGGGAAGGCGAGTGTCGGTGAACGGGACCTTGATGCCGTAGATGAACTTGTTGACGATGAGGAAGTCGCCGACGAGCAGAGTGTCCTCCATCGAGCCCGACGGGATTCTGAACGTCTGGACGACGAAGGCCCTGAGAACGAGGGCGAGCACGACCGCGGTGACGACCGTCTCGACGAAATCGCGGAAGGCGTTCTTCCGCTTGGTCTTCTTCGCAGATGTGACTGCCTTCTTCCCCATCCTGCCTACCTCCTCGCCCGCCAGGAGTGCGAGCCTCGTGGTTTCTCAGTCTAGAATCTGAATGTCAGGCCGACGCGGAACTCCCCGCCGCCGGCGCCGTCCCCTCCGAAGGAACTTTCCACGTGAGGGGCCGCGGAATCATCGAAGCCCGCCAGGTGTGCGTCCACGTAGGCGTCCACCAGACCGTAGAGCGCCGCGACGGCGGCCCACCAGACCAGCGCCTGCCTGTTGTCAAAGTGCTCCGAGTACTCGTCGTAGTATCGCTCGTCGTTCGTCTGCTTGTAGAGCCTGAGTGAGTTCCGCGCGCGCCGGTCTTCGACGACGACGCCGACCACGAGGAAGGTCTCCACCGCGCAGACGATCGCGGCCTTGTACTCCGTCCCGTTCAGCAGCTGTCCGAGCCCCGGATACGCCGCCGAGGCCACCATCGCGGTCGTGCCGCCGGGCCCGCTGGAGCCACCCTGCGGCGACGGCGTGCTACCACCCACCGCTCCCGAAGCCGCCGGGGAAAGCACGGCCAGTATGCCCGCGAAGGCAATCGTCCGAATTCCCGCGCGCCTCATCACTTGACCGCCAGCCCCCTGACTTCCCTCGACGTCAGAGGCACGACCTCCACCGTGTGCGCCCCGGCGTCGCTCCTGATCTCTACAGTGATGCTCTCGGCTTCACCCGTGTCAGCGTACCTCGCCACCACCGCGCCCGCGAGCTGCTCGTCCGCAGGCAAGGGCGCGCCGGTGATGAGGCCCACGGGTCCCCTGCATCCGACCGCCTTGACGTAGAGCGCATGCGGCAGATCGAGCGAGAACAGCCTCTCGTTCTCGGCGTGGTTCCGCCCGACGGCGAGCTTGGCCCTATCGGACAGCCTGAACTGCCTGCCGATCGAAAGGAGCCTGACCCCGGGATCGCTCAGCCCCTCGTGGTCCTTGAGGTCTCGGATGGCGCGGGCGAAGTTCTCGTCAGTGAGAAGACACCCTCCGGCAGGCGACTCGTATTCCTTGATGCCGAAGCGTTCCGCCAGCTCCATCTGTGGCTTTCTCGTCCGTCCGTGCAGCCCGAGCAGCTGCTCCCGGTCGACCCACCCCTCTTTCTCCGGGATCGTCGGTTGGAGCAGCTTCGCGGAGAGCGGGCGGAGCAGGTACCCTTTGACATTCGCCTCCCGTTCGACGGCCTCGAGGCCGTAGCGCATCTGGGACTTCGGCCGCTGGCCAACCACCTCACCAGTGGCGATGAACGACGCTCCCAGCTCCTCCATGCGCTCGGCCGCGCGCTTGACCATGAGAGCGTGACAGTCGATGCAGGGGTTCATGTTCCTCCCGAACCCATACTTGGGAGCTTCGATCAGCCGGAGTATGTCTTCGCCTATGTCGATCGTGACGAGTTCGATGCCCGCCTCCCGGGCGCTCTTCTCGGCCTTCTCGGCGTCGAAGAACGAGGACACGAAGGTGATGCCGATTACCTCGATGCCCTGCTCCAGCAGAAGGCGCACCGCCAGGATACTGTCAAGGCCCCCCGACAGAAGCACAAGAGCTCGCACTGAACAGTCCCTTCCAGTTGAATTGGACCGCGGCCTTCGGACAAACGTTGGCGGGAATGTGTGGGAATCGAACCCACCCCGGACGGGATCAGCCGCCAGACAAAGGGTTTGAAGCCCTCGAGGCCCACCAGGACCTATCCATTCCCACCTGAATCTGCTGCCGAACGCATCCTGTGGGCGAACCGGACTTCGGCCCGTCTACGTCAGGACCACGGCGCGGTCCCCCCTCTCCACAACACGTCCGATGACCCGGCTCTCTTCACCTCTCGCGCTCAGCGCGCGATCGAACGCACTGACGCTGCCCTCGGGGAGAGCGACCAGAAGCCCACCCGAGGTCTGCGGGTCATACATCAGTTCCACCGTGCGCCCGTCGGCCCGAGTCCGGGACTCGACGAACGAGCTGTAGTAGTGCTGGTTCGAGAACAGGCCTCCGGGTGCCAGCCCTTTCTCGATGGCCGAAAGGGCGCCCTCCACGAGCGGCACATCAAGGACGGCGATCTCCAGCGTCACCCCGCTCGCGTCCGCCAACTCGCTGGCGTGTCCGACCAGGCCGAATCCCGTGACGTCGGTCGCGGCGGTCGCCCCGGCCTCCAGCATCGCCTCGGAAGCCGCCCTGTTCAGCGTAGCCATGAGTTCGGTGATGACTGCGCTGCCCTCGGGAGACAGCTCGCCCTCCTTGAGCGCGGTGGCGAGCACGCCGACTCCGACCGGTTTCGTGAGAGCCAGGACGTTCCCGACGCGGGCGTTGGCGTTGGACACGATCCTGTTGGGGTTCACCGTGCCCACTACCGCGAGCCCGAACTTGAGCTCACGGTCACTGACCGAGTGACCGCCCAGCACCAGAGCGCCCGCCTCCGTGACCTTCTCGTCGCTTCCCAGGAGCATCTCCGTCATTACCGATAACGGAAGCTCCCCGTCCGGGAAGCACACGATGTTGAGAGCGACGAGCGGCGTTCCTCCCATCGCGTAGACGTCGGAGAGCGAGTTCGCGGCCGCGATCCGTCCGTAGTCCCGCGCGTCGTCCACGATGGGCGTGAAGAAGTCCAGCGTGACCACGAGCGCCGTGTCGTCGCTCAGGCGGTACACACCGGCGTCGTCGACGGTGCCCGACGAGATCATCGCCCGCGGGTCGACGATAGGCGGAAGCTTCGACAGCACGCTAGCCAGGTCCTCCGGACCCAGTTTCGACGCTCAGCCGGAGGAGCGCACCTTCTGCGTCAGCCTGTAGATCTCTTCCTTGGACAAGAGCTGTCTCCATGATGAACCAAGGGCCCGCTCGCCCGCCCGGCCGCCGCGGACATGCCCGGCCCGTCCTTGCGGCGTCACTCCACCGTCACGCTCTTCGCGAGGTTCCTCGGCTGGTCGACGTTGCAGCCGCGCTCGACAGCGATGTGGTACGCCAGAAGCTGCAGCGGAATCACTGACAGGATCGGAGTCAGGTGCGGCAGCGTTCTGGGAATCTCGATGACGTCGTCCGCCATATTCTTCACCTGGTCGTCGCCCTGCGAAGTGATGGCCAGGATCCTCCCGCCCCTGGCCTTCACCTCCTGCATGTTCGAGAGGATCTTCTCGTAGAAGGCATCCTGGGGAGCGATGACGACAACGGGCATGCTCTCGTCTATGAGTGCGATGGGGCCATGTTTCATCTCCGCGGCGGGGTAGCCCTCCGCGTGGATGTAGGAGATCTCCTTGAGCTTGAGCGCGCCCTCGAGAGCGACTGGGAAGTTGTACCCACGGCCGAGGTAGAGGAAGTTCGAGTGCTTCGCGTACCTCAAGGCGATCTCCTTGATGGCCTCGTTCCCCGCGAGTATCTCCCCGATCTGGCCGGGTATCGCCCGCATCGCACGGACGATCTCTCGTCCCTCGGTAACAGACACGCTTCGCGCCCGGCCGATGGTCAGCGCCACGGCGGCCAGGACCATCAGCTGCGAGGTGAACGCCTTCGTCGAGGCCACTCCTATTTCGAGTCCGGCGTGCGTGTAGACGCCTCCGTCGCTCTGCCGGGCTATTGTCGACCCGACGACGTTGACGACCCCGAGCACAATGGCGCCTCTGCGCTGCGCCTCGTTCATCGCCGCCAATGTGTCGATGGTCTCACCAGACTGGCTCATGACGATCACGACGTCACCGGGGCCGATGACGGGATTCCTGTAGCGGAACTCCGAGGCGTACTCGACCTCCGCCGAGACCCGGGCGAGATCCTCGAGCATGTACTCGCCGATGAGCCCCGCGTGCCATGACGTCCCGCACGCAATGATGATGATGCGGCTCGCCCCGATCAGCCTGCGGCGGTGTTCTCGTAGCCCGCCGAGGAAGGCGTCGCCCGCGGCCTCTACCAGGCGCCCCCGAACCGCGTCCTGAACGGTTCGCTCCTGCTCGAAGATCTCCTTGAGCATGAAATGGGGGAACCCGTTCTTCTCTATGGTGTCGATGTTCCAGGTGATCTTCTCGACGTCCTTGGTCACCAGTTCGTCCTCGAGCGTCGTCGTCGAGAAACCGTCCGGCGTCGCCACGACCACTTCGAGATCGTCAAGATAGACGACGTCCCTCGTGTGTCTGACGATGGCGGCCACGTCCGAGGCGACGTAGTACGTTCCTCTGCCGATCCCAAGTACCAGAGGGCTGCCGTTTCGCGCGCCGACCAGGACGTCCGGTTCGTCCGCGTGGATCACGGCTATGCCGTACGCCCCACGCACTCTCGCGAGGGCCGCGCGCACCGCCGCCTCCAGATTGCCCTCGTAGTAAGTGCCGATGAGGTGTGCCAGGACCTCCGTATCGGTCTCCGAACTGAAAACGTGGCCGTCCTCCTCGAGCGATCTGCGCAGGGAGCGATAGTTCTCGACGATGCCGTTGTGCACGACGGCCAGTCGGCCGCTCGCGTCTGTCTGAGGGTGGGCGTTCACTTCGGAGGGCTCGCCGTGGGTCGCCCAGCGCGTGTGCGCGATGCCGGTCGAACCGGTCACCGGATTCCGCTCGAGAACACCGGCCAGCTCGTCTATCTTCCCTTTCGCTTTTCTGACGCCCAGGTCGCCATCGCTCAGGACCGCGATGCCGGCGGAGTCATATCCACGATACTCCACGCGCCTCAGGCCATCCATGAGGAGCGGGACGATGTCCGTGTCTCTGGCAACACATCCGATGATTCCACACATGATCAGGCCCCTCCCGCCGCACTGGTCACAGCAGAGATGGCTTCCTCGACGAGTCTATTGGCGTCGTCCTCGCGTGCCGCCTCGGCTATCACGCGGACGACGGGTTCAGTACCGGACATCCTAGCGTGAATCCAGCGGTCGGGCCAAGCTATCTTTGCCCCGTCCGTGAGATCCAGTTCCCCCCCGGGGAAGGCTTCCCTCATCGCTTCGATTATGCCCTCGCGCGTGGCTGAGCCGAGTCTGAGCTTCTTCTTCGCAGAAAAGTAGTGCGTGAATCGGGCGGCGAGTTCGGACACGGCACCGGACTCCCCCATCGCCATACCCGAGGCCACCAATGCCGCCGCGGTGGCGGAGTCGCGCCCCATGTGCACGTCCGGGAGTATGACGCCCCCGTTCCCCTCACCACCTACGACGGCGCCCACCTCTTCCATCTTCGCAACGACGTTTATCTCGCCGATCGGTGTCCGGTGGATGGGCACTTCGAACTCCTGTGCGAGATCGTCCATCATCCGGCTGGTGGACATGTTCGCCACGATTGGGCCCCGCCTGATCTCGAGAACGACCCGCGCGGCGATGGCCAGTGTGAACTCCTCGCCTATGGGAGTTCCCCGTTCGTCCACCACGGCCAGCCGGTCCGCGTCGGGATCGCAGGCGAAGCCCGCGACGGCGTTCTCCGCGACGACGGTGTGGCTGAGCGCCTCGAGGTGCTCAGCGATCGGCTCGGCCCCTCGCGGGAACCCCAAGCCCGTGTCGGTATAGAGTTCGACGACTTCGCAGCCGAGCTCCCGGAGCAGCCTCGGCAGGATCACCGACCCGGCGGCGTTGACGCAGTCCACCACGATGCGCAACCGGGCGGCAGACACCGCGGGAACATTCACGAGCGGTGAGGCGAGAACGAGGGCCACGTGCTCCCCCACGGCATCGTCTATTCGGCGCACGTCGGAAGCGCCGGGCTCGCGCGCACCGCGCGGGGTGCCGACCGGCGCCTCGCCCACGGCGTCGACGGCGGCGAAGAGCCTGTCAACTTCCTCGCCGTCGAGGAAGACCCCGCGCCGCGAGAAGAACTTCAGCCCGTTGTACTCCTCAGGGTTATGACTGGCAGTGATTACGACGCCACCGGCGAGCTCGTGCCGCCTCACGATGACGCCCACCGTCGGCGTGGGGACCATGCCGACATCGACGACGCGCCCTCCCGCCTCGATGATCCCTGCGGCGACGGCGTTCTTCAGGACATCTCCGCCGGACCTGGAATCCCAGCCCACGGCGATGTCACCCGGAGTCTGGGCCGCGAACGCCCCGCCGTACCGGCGAGCCACGTCAGGCGTGACCTCTCCGGCGGTCAGTCCACGGACTCCGGACACACTTCGAATCAGCACGCATAGTCTCCCTGGTTGTTCATCCGTCGGTTCCAACCAGGAACCGACCGACCGCGAAAGGCAGCGTCAGTCAGAAGCGGCCCAGACCAACCGCTCGAGGCCCTCGGCCGCGGCTGCGGCGAAATCCGAATCGGGGTAGTCAACGAGGATCGACTCGTACACCGCTCCCGCGGCCTCCAGGTCGTTCCACCTTGTTTCCAGGATCCATGCGATAGCCAGAGCCGCCTTGGGCGCGAGCGAACTCTCGGGATGATGCTCAATGACGGACGCGTAGTAGGCCCGCGCCCGCTCGGCGTCGTCGAAGCGAAACAGGTAGAGCTCGGCGGCCCGGAATCTGGCGACGGCGACCTCGTCCTCCGGTTCCTCGATGCCGGTCGTGTCCGCAGCGACCGCGACAGGCGCGATGCCGGTCGTATCCGCGGCGACCGCGACAGGCGCGATGCCGGTCGTGTCCGCGGCGACCTCGTCCTCCGGTTCCTCGATGCCGGTCGTGTCCGCGGCGACCGCGACAGGCGCGATGCCGGTCGTGTCCGCACCACCCGGGGCGAGGTCGATGCCGGTCGTATCCGCGGCGACCACGACAGGCGCGATGCCGGTCGTATCCGCACCGCCCGCGTTCTGATCCAGCGGCGGAAGGAGCGTCACGTGCAGGGTCGTGTCATCGATGGCCCCGGCCGGCGCCGCGACCTGCTCCAACGTGTCCCCCTGCTCCGGCGCACGCTCGTCCTCTCCCTCGACGCGCCCCTCCTCACTCTCCTCATCGATCCTAGCGATTATCGCGAGGAAACCCACGAGCTTATCGATATCGCGCACCGCATCATTCGCGAGCTTCGCCACGTCGCTCCGGGGGGCTTCCTCCTTCGCCTTCCTGAAGGACGCGACGGCCTCCTCCAGAAGCTCGTAGTAGTCGCGCTGCAGAAGCCCGATCCGATAGTGGGCTTCCGCCGAGGCTTCGGACTTCTTGTGCGACACCGCTATGCCCTCGTACGTGGCGATCGCGTCATCCACCGCGCCCGTGGCCTCAAGCGCACTCCCCACAAGAAGGAGGACGCGGTCCAGCTCGTCGCGGTTGCCGGTCCGTCTCTCGAGGTCAGCGAGGACCTCCAGGGCCTCCTCGAAGTGCCCGCGCATGAGGTCGACTTCCGCGAGCCGCATCCTCGCCTCGAACGCCAGGCTTCTGCCCCCCCGCTCACCCGGCACGCGGGCGTACTGCTGGGCCGCGGCATCGAGATCGCCGATGTCCTCGTAGTTCTCGGCGCTCAAAAAGAGTATCTCCGCGCGGCGATCGCCCCGGGGAAAGCGCTCCAGAGCCTGCTCGTACGCTTCGGTCGCCTCGGCATACTTCTTCCTGGCGTTCCTCGCCCTCCCGATGAGAACCAGAGCGTCGTCGGAAAGCGGGTGCGGCGGCGACGCCTCCGCCAGCCTCTCCAGATAGGTCTCGGCAGAGACGGGGTTGCCGCTCTCGAGCAGCACGGAGGCAAGCATGTACTCGGCTTCCGGCAGGAGTTCGCTGTCGGGATGAAGCGACAGGAACTCGGTCAGACGCCGCTCGGCGCTCTCGTACCGTCCCTGATAGTAGTGGGTGGTGCCCAGCAGGAGAAGCGCATCGTCCGCCCAGCTCGAGTCGGGGTGAAGCTGGAGCACGCGACCGCACTTCTCGACCACGCGCTCGAGGAGCTCCCTCTCCGCGGGTCCAGCAGGTGCGCCCGGCGCACTGGACTCGCGCAGAAGCTCCGCCTCACGCGCGGCGGCCTGTGCGTGGTAGAAGGTGTTGTAGTACACACATCCCGCGAGGAAACTCAGAGCAGTGACCAGCAGGACGACAGTGAGACATCTCTTCCACACCGTTCCGACATCTCCTTCCGACATCACCGCGCGAAGCACGATCTGTCTCCGGGGCGAGTCAGCGTATCTCAGGACGGCTCCACCGCCTGGATCAGCACCTCGTCCGCGCCGTCCTTCTCGGTGATGCAGACAGCCACGGTCTCGCTGTCCGACGTCGGGACATTCTTGCCCACGTAGTCGGCCCTTATGGGCAGCTCGCGGTGCCCGCGGTCGACGACGACG
>DAOWCM010000399.1 GCA_030639555.1 Candidatus Eiseniibacteriota bacterium
GGGCTCGGAGATGAGCATCAAGCTCAAGAGCGAGGTCGAGTGGGCCCGGAAGGTCCGGTCCGGTTTCCGCTACATGGCCACCGTGCACAGCCAGGTAGGTTCTCTGGTCTACAAGGCGCTCCGGATGAGCGGCGGCTACTCCTCGAAGTCCCTGAGACTCCGCCACTGGGACACGACCGGCGGCCAGGTCACACTGACCGACGACGACTACAAGGCCGTGGTCCCTGTCTACGACTTCGGGTTCATCCACAATCTCTACCACATGCTCGAGCGTGATCCGGAGGCGTGCGTGCTCGCAGTGTGGTATCTGGCGACTCACGAGTGGGGGCACTACTACCTCGCGAAGGCGGACAAGCGCAACCAGGAGCGGGATGCGGACGCCCTCGTGGTCCGAGTCATGAAGCGCGAGGGGTTCAGCGAGGAAGAGGCAGTGAACGCGGAGGGCTGCTACTGGACGGTCTTCAACGCGGACAAGAAGGTGAAGAGCGGGGCGCGATGACGAAGCCCTCCGGGACCGAGGATCATCGGAAGCGCATGAGGCTCAAGTGGCTGAAGCGCAGGTGGCGGCGCGCAAGGAGCCGGACCGGACGATCGGGAGAGAAGCCCATGCCGATGTCTCACAAGGACCTCTGGCTCAAGATCAAGCGTGAGTCCAAGGGGAAGTCCCCGAGAGAAGAGCTGCGTTTGCTCGAGGACCACCTCGCCGGCTGGCCGGAGTACAAGGGACCCTACCAAGAGCTTCGGAAGAAGCTCGAGCGAAGGGTCGCGGAGCTCAGGAAGGTCGGCCGCGTGCTCGCGACACACTCTGCCTCTGATGACCCCTTCTCCATCAGGAAGCGGGGGCTTGCGGAGATAGCGCTCGTCGGTCTCCCGAACGTCGGCAAGACGTCTGTTCTGGACGCGCTGACCGGCGCGAACGCGGAGGTCGCCGACTACCCCTACACCACGCTGACGCCCAACGTCGGGATGTTCAGTCTGGGTGGCCTCGAGTTCGAGATCGTCGACCTGCCTCCCTTCCCGGAAGGCGGGTTGGAAGAGGTGCACTACGCGGACGGGCTGAAGGAAGCCTGCCTGAACGCCACGTTCCTCTGCATCGTCGTCGATCTGACCGCGGACAGCGAGTTCCAGCTGGACACGCTGCGCGGGCAGCTCGCAGAGATGGGAGCGGACAAGGCCACCGTGCTCATCGGGACTCACGTCGACACGGTGGGTCCTGCGGAGTTGGCAGCTCTTCGTGAGCTCGGTGGCGGTGCGCCGGTGTTTGGCCTTCCGTTGCGGGAGAGGGAGAAGCGAGCGCTCGCGGAGGTGTTCTGCGGCATCATAGGCAGGATCATCGTCGATGCGCGCGATCCTGTTTCGAAGGACGACCCTGTTGCATACGCCGTCCCGGAGGGCGCGAGCGTACTGGATCTGGCGGGGCAGATTCACAAGGACCTTGCCAGGAGGGCTCGCAAGGCCAGAGTGTGGGGGGCGTCCGCGAGCTTCGACGGGCAACGCGTCGGTCTGGACCATATCTTGAGCTCGGGCGACACGGTCGAGATCCTGACGAAGTAGGTGCAGAGTTCGCGCCCGGGAGTTTCACCTCAGCAGAGATTCTCCTGGCAGCAGTATCAGTTTCCCACGACGCTGGATGGGCGCGCCGTCCTCGGCGGCGCCGGGCGCGTTCGGGGCGCCGATGATAAGTGCCGGCGGTTCGCCTTCTGAGATCTCGACGACCAGGAGCGATTCGCCGATTGAATCCTCCGGAGATTCCCCGACGACGGTCACGTCAGCGAGCTCCGTGCCTCCTGCCTTGGCTACGATCACCGACCTCACGCTTCCCCAGTAGATATACACCTCGCCGCACGCATTCCGCTTGTCGTCGGGCCCGTCCGCGTACTGCGACGCGGCGATGATGTCAACGGGTCCATCGCGGTTGAGGTCGGCCAGAAGAACCGGGAGGCCGAAGAGATCGGATCTGGACCGGCCGTGGAATCGGGGCACGGCCGGGTCGTCGAGTGTGGATACTCGGGTCGCGACGCTTTCCAGCTCACCGCCCTCACCGTAGCGGTTTCCGAAAAGCACGAATACCTCTCCCGTCGCCTCGACTTTCTTCCTGTGCGCCCTCGACGCGTAGGCGGAGACCAGCAGGTCGTCGATCCCATCGAAGCTGATGTCCCCGACGGACAGTGATCGGCCGAAAAATCCGCGGTTCGTGAGGCCGGACAGCGCGGACGTTCCCGTCAGCGAAAGGGACGCCGACTGTCCCTCCAGAACTTCGTGCACC
>DAOWCM010000137.1 GCA_030639555.1 Candidatus Eiseniibacteriota bacterium
CAGGCGTCCCCGACCCGCACCCCTTCTGGCGGGGCGGCCTGACGTTCGCCCACAACGGAGGCCTTGACATCGACGCGCTGGTTTCGGTCCTCGAGCAGGGTGACCCTGACTTCCTTGACAAATACCCACCACACTATCAGAACCCGTACCTCGACAGTGAGCTGCTCCTGCTGTCCGTCCTCAAGTTCCGGGAGCAGCGCGAGAACCACCATGACGGTGTGGTGAGGCGGACTCTGAGCCACGCCGTGTGTGAGGCCGCGCTCCAAGCTTACGACGCGGGAGCCATAGACACGGCGGTGAACTGTCTCGTGACGGCAGGTGATACCCTCATCGCCCTACGGTTTGACATGAACGATGTGTCGCGCTACAGGGTGCGCTACCTGGAAACAGCCGGCGCCTGGATCGTCGCGTCACAACCCGTCGGCACTGACACGACGGGGTGGGATGTGCCGCCCCCCAAGAGCATGGGTATCTTCACCGCAACCGCCCCTCCAGAGATCATCACCATCTACCCGCCCCAAGAGCCTCGCCTGGTCCTCGGCGAGAGGACGATCGACGATGATCTCCAGGGTGACAGCGCCGGCAACGGCGACGGTGGCTGCGACGCCGGCGAGCGGGTCGAGCTAATTGTTCCGCTGTACAACGAGGGGACCGAGACGGCGACCAACGTCCGGGCCACGATCGAGACCGAAGATCCCCACTGTGAGATACTGGACGCCTATGAGGAGTATGGCGACATCGCGTCTGGTGAGGAGGTCCCCTGTCTTGAGGACTTCGATCTGGTCCTCGATCCGCAGTGCCCGGACGGGCACGAGTTCGAGGTCACCATGACCGTGGAGTCAGACAACCGCCTCCTCTGGCGCAGGTACTTCACGCTCGACGTCGAGGCACCGGTCATGGAGTTCGTCACGTACACAGTGAACGACACGGTCAGCGGGAACGGCAACGGTAGGATCGAGCCCGGCGAGGTCTTCACCCTCACTACCACTCTCGCCAACACCGGCAGCGAGGACGCGACGAATCTACATGTCCAGTTGGGGATCAGCCACCTGCACGCCACGGTCGTCCAGGGCGAGGCGACGTTGGCGCTACTCCCGGCCGGCGGAGAGGCGACCCCCTCAGCCTTCGAGGTGTATGTAGACGAGGCATGCCCTGATCCCGACGCACTGTTCGCCGAGCTCAACGTCCTCGCCGACTGGAACCTGGCAGCCTGCCTGCAGTTCCTGATGCCGGTCGGGGGGTTCTTCGATGATATGGAGTCCGGACCCTCAGGCTGGACCAGCTACCCTGTCAGCGACGGTTTCGTTGACGAGTGGCATCTCTCGTCCCAGCGGAACTACACACCCGGAGGGGCGTGGAGCTGGAAGTTCGGTGACACGGGCAGCGGGAACTACGCGAACCTGGCCGACGGAGCCCTGGAGTCCGAGCCGGCGACCTTGCTCCCCAACTCGCTCCTTCGCTTCCACCACTGGATGGACGCTGAGGTGAGCTCGGGCACCGCAGGCTACTGCTACGACGGTGGGATGGTTGAGATGTCCGTGAACGGTGGTCCGTGGGTGCAGATCTTCCCGGTCGGCGGCTACCCGTACAGGATCCGCGTCGGGAGCATCCCGGGGCCCTGGCCAGTCGAGACCGAGGTCTACTCGGGTACCATCGACTGGGTGGAGGCCGTCTTCGAGATCACAGGCTATCGGGGCGAGGCGCGCTTCCGGTTCCGGTTCGGTTCTGACGGCGCAGACACGCAGGAAGGTTGGTACATCGACGACGTGGAGTTCTTCGGGTACGAGAACCCGGCCTCTGGCGCAGAGGAGGTGATCCCGCTGGGACCCCACCACGCGGTGGAACAGAACTCCCCCAACCCCTTCGGTCTGCAGACGGTGATACGCTACCATCTGTCCAAGCCCGGGGAGGCGCATCTGCGGATCTTCGATCTCGCCGGCCGACACGTCCGCACACTGGTGAGCGGCCGGGGGGGCGCCGGAACACACCGCGTGACCTGGGACGGCCGCGACGACGTGGGGGTTGCCGTCAGCTCGGGAGTCTACTTCTACCGCCTAGAGACTGAAGAAGGATCCCACGCGCGCAAGATCACCCTGCTCCGGTAGCATCATATGACCCCTGGAGGGGTGTGGGGAGGCAGGGAGCCGGGGATTCATCGTACGGTAGCCACAGGCGTGGCTGCAAGGTCCGTTGGCGCCTCCTTGTGGTTTGAGGGGTGTCCGGGGACAGCGATCGTCTTGGAGGACCCGCCGTCTGGTCTTTGGGCCCGTCGCCGGGTCCGTCTGCGTTGGTGCGTCGATGGTGACGCAGCCGGCTAGGTCTGTCTCACTCGTGAGACAGACCCCGGATGTCATGATGATGTCGTGCTCGTAGTACGTATCGTATGCGACGAGCACAGTGTCCCCGACAGCAGCGGAATCCACCCCTGCCTCTATGGCGGGGCCGACGAGACTCGAACCGAAGAGTCGGACCGAGGTGAGTCAGGCGAGGGTTTGGCGTCCCTAATGTTTGAGAGTTGGAACCACCTTCTCGACTGGCTCGGGGAGGCGGCTCTTCTGTAGCCAGATGACGACTAGGTGTTGGCGTCCCTTGCGCTGGGAAGCTGGAGACTCCTGCTCGGGTCGCTCGAGGTGATCGGGCGCCAGGGCTGGGGTCAGCGCAGGCCCTGTGGCTCACCGAAGTCAGCTACGCCCTGTAGAATCGGCATCCCCACTGGACCCCGCTCGAACTCAGGGCCGCAAGGAACCGGAGGATTGAGGTGACGCATGACGTCGCTGAAGCAGCCGGCGCACGAGAGGCACCTCCTGGATTCCCGCTTGATCGCCGACACGCAACCTGAGGGAGTTGACACCGAAGCCCATGCGGCCGTTCTCTTTGAGATCCCCGTGACACCGCCAGTAGCACCCCACGCTCCCAGCTTCCTCGACCGGGTTCAGCCCGCAGGAGACGACCAACGCCCATCCCGGGAGCGGTGTCAGAGCTAATGACGGACGTGCTCCCCCACGACTGCCTAGGAGACAGTGCCGGCTTTCCCTCCGGCTTCTGCGCGCGTGCCTTCGGACGTCCCGGGAGAGGGTCGTCTCGGTCGTGCCGTGCGCGCTCCTAGAAAGGAGAGATAGCATGATCCGTGTGACCTGCCTAACCCTCCTGCTTCTGACAACGTGTGCTTCGCTCGCCGGAGCGGCCGTCACTACACCGGAGCGTGCCACCGAACTGGCGCTTGACCTTGTCCACGACGTCGCGGCCTACAGCCTCGAACGCCGCGAGGCTCCAGGTGCCTTCGCGCCTTGGGTCGACTCAGAGCCCCGTGCAGTGGGCTGTGTTCTCGTTCACAGCTATCCCGAGCTCGAGCCGATCCTCTATTACGTGTGTCTCTCAGGAGGCGAACCGACCTTCGTCGTGATCGACGCGGCCGATGGGGGGTGGCACGCCTACGGTCGCGCGCCTCAGACTGGCCAGCATCAGCACGTCAGCAGGGCCCGGGTACACGCACTGGCGCAGACCCGGTTCGATCCCCACTGTGACACGAGCGATCTCCGCGTCATCATCGGAGCAGATCGGCGCCTCTACTGGCACGCGGGTATCCCCGGGAGGGCAGAGCTCTTCGTCAGTCTGACGGACCCATCTGACATCCGCCTTGGAGCTGATGGCATCGTGCCGCCGAAGGCGGGCGAAGCAAGTAGGCTCCGCGACCCAGGACAAGACGCGCGGCGAGCAGCCAGTGACCGCTATCCCAGCAACTACTACATCCCGGATGTGCCCCACTACTACCAGAGCTGGTCGAACAACTGCGGTCCCACCGCCATCGAGATGGTATTCGACTTCTGGGGGCCGCACGTGCCTCAGCTCGACGTCACGCACGTCGCGAATAATCCCCCGAACGGCGTCGACGCCGGGGCAACGACGAGCGACATGCGACGCGCCGTCCACTTCAGTTCGATCAGCAACGCAGTCCAGGACTCGACCCTCTGGGGGTATGACGAACGCGCCCTCGGGTATGCCGCCGCCGAGAACGACTGGCACGAGTCCGCGCAGTATCCAGACAGGTACGACGATCTCAAGCGGCTCGTGAGCTCGGACATCCCGGTTTTCATCAAGACACGTTTCGCCGAGGGGCATACCGCCTGGCACGCCCGCGTCGTCAGGGGCTACGACGACGCGATGGACGTGTTCATCGTCCACGATCCGTGGTACTCACTCCCCTACTCCGGACCGGACGTCCACTTCAACCAGAGCTTCCTCGTCGACGAACTCTGGCCGTACGGCGGGGCGATGTGGGGTCTGTTTATCGCCCCCTGGGAGGTTCGCGTGTGCTCGCCGCCCGAGGTGGCGCCGGGCGAGGACTTCGCCATAGGCGCGGCCGTTGTCTACTCGGGACCTGACCCGTTCATCGGATCGTTCCTGCTCGCTGACGCGGAAGCTACGCTCACCCTCCCGCCTGACCTCGAGTTCGCGCCGGGCGAGACCGCGACCAAGCCACTCAATCGAGCCACGACCACCGGGACCGCGGCCGCGGCGTCGTGGCAGGTGATCGCCGGCACGGAGCTGCAGGCCTCAACGGTATCGGTGCTCGCGCGCGGACTAGTTGCCGGCAACGCCACTTCATACGGTGCCTACGCGGATTCGATCGGCGCGTCCGGCAATCTGATCGTGAGTACTGTGAGTGACCCGGCGCCCCACACGCGGATCGCCGTCGACCAAGGCGGCGAAGGAGACTACACGACCGTTCAGGAGGGGCTCTGCGCGGCCTCGCCCGGGGACACGGTCGTTGTCGCCCCGGGCGAGTACGTCGGTTCCCTCAATAGAAACCTCGACTTCATGGGCAAGGACGTCCTGCTGACCGCGCCGGGTGGAAGGACCTCGACGGTGATCGATTGCGAGGGAATCGCGCCCGCTTTGAGATTCGATGGCGGCGAGACGCCCGCGACCGTCGTCCAGGGCCTCACGATCCGGGACGGGGCAGCTATAGGCAACTACGGTGGCGGCATCGTCTGCGCCAACGGATCCTCGCCGATGATCACAAGCTGCACCATCGATAGCTGTGACGGAAGGTTTCTTGGCGGCGGGATCTACTGCGAGGGCTCATCCTCTCCCATCCTCGACCACCTCATCGTCAGAGACTGCAGCGCCATCGTCGGCTCGGGCCTCTACTGCAAGGACAACTCCGACCCGGCCGTGGCCTTCTCTACGTTCCATGCGAACCTGAACAGCCAGGTGGCCGCGAACAACGCCGCTCCCACCGTCGCGAACACGATCATCGCTGGGAGTCCAAACGGCCCTGCGATTCTCTGCCAGAACGGAGCTGTGCCTTCCGTCGTTCACTGCTCGTCCTACGGCAACGCGTCGGGCGACAGCCTCTGTGGGAGCTACCACGATAACCTCTTCGAGGATCCGCTCTTCTGCGACGCGGGCGGTGGCTCGCTCACGCTCCACGACGACTCCCCCTGTCTCCCCACAGGGAATCCCTGGGGCGA
The DNA here is from genome assembly GCA_030639555.1 of Candidatus Eiseniibacteriota bacterium. Taxonomy (GTDB): domain Bacteria; phylum Joyebacterota; class Joyebacteria; order Joyebacterales; family Joyebacteraceae; genus JALGZG01. The sequence continues at coordinate 5,475 of DAOWCM010000137.1, forward strand.
GGCGATCGGCGCGCTGGGCGCCGGCGACTGCGGACCGTCAACTGGCACTCCGCCCGGTGGACCGGAGCGCCTGACGCTTCACCCGGCGAGTCCGAATCCGTTCAGGGGATCGACCGCCATCGAGTTCACCGTGCCGCACCCAGGCGCCCACGTCGAGATCGTCGTATACAACCTCGCCGGCCAGCGCATCGCAACGCTGATCGATGGAAGCCTGCCGCCTGGCTCGACGCGACTCACATGGAACGGACGCGACGAGCGCGGACGCCGCATAGCCTCGGGCGTCTACTTCTGCGTTGCCCGTGCGGGAGGGGACCGATCGGAGAGGAAGATTCTGCTTCTGAGATAGAACGCGGAGGCTCACGTAGCCGAGCACCGTGAGCCTCCCCCACGAACTACTGGAGTGAGAAGACCGCTGGAGACCGGCGGCCTTCTCTGCGGGTGGCGTCCCCTAGTGGACGTTATTCGAACTCAGTATCTGCCGTATGACACCGGGATGATTGGCCACGTCGCCGAGCTTCTCGGGCAGACGGGCTCAGCCGCTTCCTGAAGAGACCCCGACAGAGCTGACGGGACAAGCGAGCGCGGCGATGTCGCGTGGCAGGGCCACGGCTGGCCCAGAGAAAGCGGCCACA
>DAOWCM010000081.1 GCA_030639555.1 Candidatus Eiseniibacteriota bacterium
CGATGCCGAGCGCGATAATGAACGCGAACATCGTGATCATGTTGATGGTCACACCGATCGCGGGCATCAGGAGCAGGCCGCCCAGGAACGAAACCGGTATCCCCATGGTCACCCAGAACGCCAGGCGCATGTTGAGGAACAGACCCAGCACTACCAGCACGAGCACGAGTCCGAGGAACGCGTTCTTGAGCAGGAGCCGGAGGCGTTGCTCGTAGTTCTCAGACCGGTTGACCGTGGAGGCGACGTTCACACCGGGGGGAAGGATCTCCTCGATGTCGAGGAGGACCCTGTCGACCTCCGCCGACACTCCTATGGGCGTCTGGGCGCCGACTCTGTAGACCTCCACGTCGACGCACGGAAGCCCATCGAAGCGCTGCTCGACGTTCGAGTCCTCGAACCCCTCTGAAACGCTGGCGATGTCGGACAGGCGCACCACGGCGCCCGACTCGGCCGTGACGACCGGCAACCGGGCGAACTCCCTGGCCCAGTCTCTGCGCTCCTTAACGCGCAGGAGGATCTCGCCGCCCTCGGTTCTCACGGAGCCACCCGGCATCTCGAGCGCGGCGGCCGCGATCGTCTGGGCGACCCCGTCAAGCGTGAGCCCGTAGGTGCGGAGTGTCTCCTGCGAGATCTCGATGTGGATCTCCATGTCCCGCACACCCGCCACATCGACCTGAGTGATCTCCGGAGACTGCAGCAGCACGTCGCGCGCCTCCTCGCTCAGCTCACGCAGCACCTGCTCGCCTACGTCTCCGTAGATGACCAGGTTCCGCACCAGGCGACGCATCGACTGCAGCCTGACCTGCGGCTCCTCAGCCTCATTGGGAAGCGTGACTATGCGGGCGACTTCCTGGTCGATCTCCTGATAGGCCTGCTGGCCGTCGGCGCCCGCGTGGAGCTCGACCGTGACCATGGCCATCCCCTCAGAAGCCGTCGCCTGGACGCGTTTGATCTCGGCGACGCCGCGAACGGCCTCTTCGAGCGCAAGCACGATGCCGCTCTCGACTTCTTCGGGCGAGGCGCCCGGGTACGCGACGGTTATCGTCACCAGGTCCAGACTGAACTCAGGGAAGACCTCCTGCTTGATGCGGGTGGTCATGAAGAGCCCGCCGATCAGAAAGACCAGCATCATTATGTTGGCGGTCACATGATTGGAGGCCATCCACGCGATGGCCCCGCCTCGGCGCGTGTCCGTCATCGGCTCTTCACCCCTTCCGCCTCACCGTCGTCGCCGGCTGGTTCGCCGGCAGCCGCGGCCTTCTCCGCCGCGCCTTTGTCCCCCGCCGCGCCGCCCTTCACGCGCAGTGGCATACCCTCGACCGGAGCCGAGAGGTAGCTCGTCACCAGACGCTCCCCCGCCTCGAGACCCTCCGTCACGAAGACGTGGCCCTCGCCCGTGTAGACGGGCTCGATCGTCAGGATCCTGAGATTCCCATCGTTGTCCATCAGCCAGATTCTGTTGCCATCGTGTACGTAGCGGCGGTCGATGACCACCGTGCCTGCGATCGTCCGGCCGAGAATCTCCACGTCTACGAAGGAGTCCATGAGCAGGGCAGGCGCCGCGGCGTTCGCCCTACGCAGACTGAACGGATCGGACACCTCCACGATGACCCTGACCATGCGGCCCCGCGAGTCCAGGCTGCGTGAGCGGCCCAACACGCGCCCCTCACGCCAGACGCCCTCATCCCAGACGGCGTCCTGACGCACACGCGCGACCGAGCCACCGGACCCGCCGGCTTGCGGCGTTTCGATCCAGACCAGGTCGTCCGCTGGCACGAGGGCCTCCACCCAGCACGCGTCGGTGCCAACGAGCGTCGCCAGAGCCGTGTTGGCGGCGACGATGCCGCCACGGTCCACGAGCCTGTCCTCGACGATGGCGTTGAAGGGAGCCACCACCGTCGTGCGCGTAAGATTCAGCCGCGCCTGCTCCAGCGCCGCCAGCGCCGCGTCGTGGGCGGCGCGCGCCGTCTCGAGTTGCGGCCCGCGCAGCACCAGTTCGGCGTCGTCCTCGTCGATGACGTCCGCCATCAGTTCGTACTCGCGACGGGCGATCCCCTGCTGGCTCTCTTCCAGCTTGAGCGCCTGATCGGCCCGCGCGAAGTCACTCTCCCGCTGGCGCACCACGAACTCGTACTCGCGGGGATCTATCCGGAGCAACGTCTCTCCCTCAGCGAACCGCCCGCCGGGGATCAGAAGTGGGCTCACGTAGATCACCTGCCCGCCAACCTGGGACTGGAGCCGCACTTCGAGGGCCGGTTGGACCGTGCCAAGGGCTTCGACCGCCACCTGTGTGTCAGCGACCTCGAGCGTCGTGACCTCCACGAGGCGCGCCTGACGCTGCGGCTGCCGTCGCGGCGCCTCGGGACCGGTCGCAGCGACGACGCCCGAAATGACCAGACCCACGAACAGGATCATCAGGGGCAGCCATCGGTTCTTCAGGATGCTCTTCAGTCTGTTCTTCACGACCGTGTCCTCCCGTTTGATCCAGCGGGCGCATCCGACGGGCTCTCCGAACTCCAGCCGCCGCCCAGGGCACGGCAGAGCTCGATGCGATGGCCGATGAGCTCGCGGTGTGCACTCAGCTGCTGGCGCTCGAGCGACTGCTGCGAGATGAGGGCCGTCAGAACGGGAAGGTAGCTGATGTGGCCGCTCCGATAGGCGTCCCGATTGCGCTCGAGGACCTTGTTGGCCAGAGCCAGCTGTCCGCTCACGCTCGCGAGATAGGTGCTCTGGTGACTCTCCCGCGTCAGCGCGTTCTCCACTTCCTGCAGGCTTGTGAGAACGGTCTGGCGATATCGGTGGAAGGCCTCATCGACGCGCGCTTCCTGCCGTTCGGCCTCGGCCTTGCGGGCGCCGCCGTCAATGAGAGGCATCGTCAGGTTCCCCACGAGATTGCTGAGCCAGTTCGTGAAGAGATCGGCGGTCGTTCCCGCGCTCGAGCTGACACTCGCTGTGATGCTCACGCGGGGGAATCGGTCGGCTACGGCGACACCGAGTCGCGCGCTCGCAGCCGCTACATCCAGCTCGGCCGCCCTGAGGTCGGGACGGCGCTGAAGGAGCTCCGACGGAACGCCAGCGTCGGGGAGTGGCGGCAGTGCGACCAGCGCGGCTTCTTCATCGACAACGTGTGCCTGAGGAACTCTACCCACCATCACCGCAAGCTGATTCCTGAGAACCTCGAGTCGCGACTCGGCGAGAGCGAGATTGCCCCGGCTGGACTCGAGAAGCTGCTCCTGCCACAACACGTCTACTGCTCCGACCAGTCCACCCCTGAATCGCATGGTGACTATTTCGAGCGTCTGCTCGTTCGCTTCCACCTGCTCGCTCAGGACCACGACCTGGGAACGGGCCTCCGCGATCTCGTACCAAGTGGCGGCGATTCTCGCGCTCAGACTGAGCACGGCGGCGCGCAGGTCCTCGCGGCTGCTGTGCGCGTCGTATACGGCCGCATGCCTCGTCGAACGTACCCGTCCCCAGAGGTCGATCTCGTAGGAGACCGTGCCACTCGCCGAGTAGTTGTTGGCGTAGCTCTCAGGTGTATCGTCGCCCCACTCACCCGAGCGCGAAGCGCTCCCCCCCACGCTCACGGACGGCCACCAGGTAGCGCCGGCCTTGCGCGCGAGCGCTTCCGCCTGATCGAGGCGGTCGAACCAGACCGCCAGGTCGGGGCTGCCTGAGAGCCCTTCCTCGATCACCTTGTTCAGAGCGGGGTCGTCGAAGCCCATCCACCACTGCTCCGACAGACTCGCCTCGCCCGTTGACCTGAACGTCTCCGGCAGACCGGTGATCTCCGGCACATCATGCCGCCCGACGGCGCAGCCCATGACAGTCGACAGAGTGAGAAGCAGTGTGAGGAACAAGGCAAGCCGCCCCATAGGTCCGCTCGGCATTCTCACGCTCCGCCCTCCCCCGCTGCATCGCGCCGCCGAATACTGCTTCTGAGATCTTCGATGCCGGCGAGCGCGAACCGGAACATTCGCTCGACCATTTCCTCCGGGTCGAATTCGAACATCGCGTGTGGCACTCGCTTCGCGTGGCAACCGAACCGCCGCATGCCTATCCCCAGTGATGGGGTCAGGACCATGATGCGACACAGAACCAGATCGTCACGGCTGACTGCGCTGCCGACCAGGTCCCGAGCGATGCCCTCGAAGAGGTCGAAGAGATCCTCGCGGACTCGCATTCGCTCTTCGTTCAGGAACTCCATCGGGTCCGCTATCTCGAACGCGATGATGCGGGCGAACTGCCCCGCCGGACCAGCGTCGAACGCCTGGAGGACCAGAGAGCGTATGAAGGCGCGAAGCCCTTCCTCTGGCGACGCTCCTTCCCTTGTGGACCGCAGCGGATAGGCTTCGTGGGCCAGTCTGTGGGTGTAGTTCCAGACCTCGCGGTAGAGATTCTGCTTGTCGCCGAAGTGGTAGTTGACCGCGGCCCCGTTCGCCCCGGCCTCCTCGCAGATCCTGGCTACCGTTCCCTCGTGATAGCCGACCTCGCTGAACACCTTGCAGGCGGCTTCCAGTACCTTCTGTTTCGTGTCGCTCGAGTGTGTCACGGCAATCTTCATATTCAATCCCCCGTTTCAAACACCAATTTAAATCGTGTGTTTGATAATGTCAAGCACGAATGGTGGCCGTAGCTGATCCGGGTCGAGCGGCGCGACGTTGGTGCCCCGAAGGCACCAACGAAGAAGCCGCCGGCAGATGCCGGCGGCCTTGCTCCTGGCCCACCCCCTATCACGCACCTCGAGCTAGAACCTCGCCTCCAGCCCCAGGATCGGGAGCATTCGAGGCGCCTCATCGGGAACCGTCCTGATGACAGTGCCGTTCTCATCGATGGAGTAGTTGTACAGCGTCACGTTCTGGTAGCCGTAGACATTCCACAGGTCCAGATACGCCATCAGCTTCCAGTTCGCAAACTGGAAGGAGCGGTCGATGCGAACGTCGAGCATGTGGTAGTCGGGGTAGCGCGCGGAGTTCTTCGTGCCGCGCACGGCGTACCACTCGCCATCCACCTGCTCAGAACCGACGACCGGCGTGTACGGGCTCCCGGTGGCGTAGAGAAACTTCGCCCCTATGCGCCACCTGTCGGACGGCATGAAGCTCCCCACCAGAGTGAGATTGTGGGGGCGGTCGAACTCCGAGTAGTACTCCGGCAGAGACTCCCCGTCCCTCCTCACGGAAATCGAGTAGGTGTAGGCGAGGCTTCCGACCAGTCCCCTGCTCATCTTGCGCTGGACGCACAGCTCCACGCCTTGCGCATAGCCACTTCCCTCGTTCGTTGTGATCCTCGAGGTGTAGCTGTGAACGAACACGTCGTTCAGTTCCTTGTGATACGCCTCCAGGCTAATCTGAGTGTTGTTCGAAAGCAGGTGTTCCAGTCCGGCCACGTAGTGGACCGAGCCGCTGCTGCGGAGCGCCGTGTTCGACGGGTGCGAAGCCACCTGCCAGGGGGCCGCCGTCTGGTAGTAGTGCCCGTACGCCGCGTTGAAAGTGGTCCGGTCGGTCAGCGACAGGGCCATGCCAAGCCTGGGGCTCAGCTTCGACTCGCCGGTGAAGTCGTAGTAATCGTATCGCAGCCCGGATGTCAGTGAGACGCGACTGAAGGGCCTGACCGTGGCCTGCAGGTAGGAGCCGGCCTTGTGGGTAGGGGCGGGATTGTATGTCACTCGGTAGCCCGGAACGACCTCACCGGTGGCCATCGTGTCCGAGACGCTCCACGTGTTCTGCTCCGAGTGGATCTGCCGGGCGAAGACCCCCAGTCTCACGTTCACTCGATCCGAAAGCCTGCGGTTCAGCTCGCTCTTCAGCTGGAACTCCTCCTCCCGAATCGCGTCACCGACAAGCCCGGGCTCCTCCTCCGTACCGCGGCTCGTCGTCCAGCTGTTGCTGACGTGCGAGGCCGTCGTCAGGACGTACCCGCGTTCACCCTGGAGGCAGCGCCAGTTCAGACCCACGGCCCTGCCGTGGTCGCTGCGCTCCAGATCGAGACCGGGCCACATCCCGTGCCTGTTCTCTTCTTCGGGGTCAGCCGCGATCTCGAGGTCATCGGGGAAGTAGAAGCCGACGAGGGAGAGCTTGTTTGAACTGCCGAGGTCGTACGTCACCTTGCCTACCACGTCCCAGTACGACGGGAGCGCGGGCACGCTCATCGCCGATGTCAGCAGGTCGAAGACTCCTCTTCGCACTGAGAAGAGCATCGTCCCGCCTCCGGGCAGAGGACCATCCGCCGCGAGGCTGAACCCGCCCATGTTGAAATTGAGGTTGGTGCTGTAGTCCGTGCTGCTGCCGTCCCGCAGCTTCATCTCGAAGACCGAGGACACCTTGTCGCCGTACCTCGCCGGGAATCCGCCGGTAAGGAAGTCGACCTTCTTGAGCAGACTCGGACTGACGATGCTGATCCCGCCTATCGTTCCCCCGGGACGGCCGAAGTGCAGCGCTCGAGGTATCTCGATGTTCTCGAAGAGCGTGCGGTTCTCACTGGGGTCACCACCACGGACTATCAGGTTGGAGTTCGTCATGTCCGCGGGACTCACACCCGGCATGGACTGGAGCACGCGGAAGACGTCTTCCAGCGCGCCCGGGGAGTAGCGCATCTCCTGGGGGGTCAGAGTCCTGAAGCTCGTCGGCTTTTCACTGTCCTTGTGGAAGTGACTCGCCTCGACGAGCACATCCAGACCGATGTCCAGGACCCGCGGGGAGAGTTCGAAGCGCACTGTCGTGACGGAACCGTCCCGGACCTCGACGTCATCCACGGCCACGACCTCGTATCCCATCATTGAGACCGTGACCCGGTGACTCCCGGCCGGCACGTCACCGATCGTGAACCTGCCGTCCCGGTCGGTGATCCCGCCCAGCCCCGTGCCTGCGACCATCACGTCGGCGGCGAAGAGGGGCTGGTGCGTGTACTTGTCCGTGACCTTGCCCTCGACGGAGCCAACGGTGAGGCCGTGCGCCGGCCCGGCGTTCGCTTCTTCGGGCGCGTCAGCGCCCGCGCCGTGCGCCGGCGCCGCGACAAGCATAGCGGCTCCGAGCAAGACCAGTAACAGCGTCACTTCTACACTCTTCACAATCTCGTCTCCTGCCCTACCTCCTGGAACGCCGTGCCGACTTCCCCGGTCCCGTAAATGCACGCGTCGCCGCGAGCGTCAGCTCGAGCGGCGGCGTGGGCGCGCTTAGTTCTTAATCTCATTGGATTATATCACAGTATGTGTCGGGTGTCAATGGCGGGTATGGACAGGAACTGCATGTACGCGAGCGCGCAGTGCTGGAGAACCCCCGTGAACAGAGCGGAGCCCCAGATCTGGACAGACCCGGGGCTCCTGTGCAATGTTGTCGGCGACCGTGCTGCTGCTTGGCGGAGGGATGAGGATCTTCGTGGGCCCGCAACGCCGGCCGCCGATGTGGTTCGTGCTGCCTATTCCTCCGACTCCTCCTCGTCGCCTACCTCGTATGGCATGGCCCATATCAGGCAGTCGTCGGGGTACTCGGAGTCGTAGATCGAGTCGTGTGCCAGCGCCTGGACGCCTGCGCAGTGGACACCCTCGTGGGTCACTGTCCACGTTCCGACGAACGCGCCGCCGTCATACTGGAAGGGCGAGCGGTGGCCCCGCGTGTGCAGGAAGAGAATCGCATCCTCCGGCGGACCGGATACAGTGACCGTGACCTCTTCGCCGGTCTCGAAGTGCATGATCTCATCGGGTACCGCCATGAGAACCGACGGATCAGTGATGGTGAAGTCGACCGTCGCGCTCTGCACGTGGATCCATTCGATGTCCATCGTAAGCGTCTCGACCGAGTTGGCAACGAGACCCGAGATGTCCGTCAGTGTCCAGCGGCCTCTGCGGTGACGATCTCTCTCGGCGCTCGCCAGCGACACGTGGTCGTCCCCCAGCGACACGTCGTCGTTCCGCTGGAAGACCGCGTACCTTACGCCCTCGTGGTGCATCGGCTTCTCATATTCGACCATGTTCTCGTCAATGATGTTGAGCGTGCCCCAGATCTCCTTGTAGATCGTGACCTCGGCGATGCCCTCTTCATGGTTGATGTAGACATCGCGAACGACGCGTCTCTCGGTCACCTCGCGCCAGAAGGTGAGCGGGTCGATGGGCTCACGCGAATCGGACCCGCCCGAGACCATGGACTCCGCGCCGTAGATCTCCGTCTCATCGAAGAAGCCGTGGTCCTCGATGAACTCGCGGAGTGCCTCCTCGTCGTCGAACTCGCCTATGTCCGACATCGTGATGGCGTCCCCGCAGCCGGTGAGGACGAACAGCCCGAGCGTCAGAAGCGCCACGGCGCTTGCTGGGACCGACATTCTCTTCCGCATTCTCTCCTCCTGCTGTCCTTGAGTAGTACGCGTCTTCCCGTCGTCTCATTTGCTTAGAGGACGTCGGCCTCGAGTATGTTCCCGGAGATACCAGTGCGCGCCGCCAGACCCGAGCGCCTCGGA
>DAOWCM010000130.1 GCA_030639555.1 Candidatus Eiseniibacteriota bacterium
ATGCGCGGAACAAGGACCGCTTCTGGACGCAGCTCGATGAGGAGTTCAGCGAGGGTATCTGCTTCGTCGTTTCGCACCGCCTTGCGACCATCCGGCGGGCCGACACGATCCTCGTGATGGATGACGGACAGCTCGTCGACCAGGGCACGCACGGCGAGCTGGTCCGGCGATGCGAGACCTACCGCGAGTTCCTTCAGACCGAGGAGAAGAAGGAGCACCTGGGGATGGGTGGCGTGGAATACCCGTCGCGCCCGCGACGGGGTGGGGCGATGGTGTAGGTCTGCGGCGTGGAGCGGAGGCGCACGCGGAACGCGCTCCGATTCAGCCCCAGAGCTGCTCCGGGTAGACGCCACTGTCGACGCGCTGTCGGATCGCATCTCTCGCCGTCGGCATGTCCTCTCGATACGTGATGCCGAACCAGCGTTCGTCCGTGGGAAGCACGCGGACGCGCGCGCGGCCTTCGTCGATGAGGTCGTTCACGACAGCGGGCAGGTAGCACTCGGCGCCGGGCGTGTCGACGTCGCGTGTGAGAAACTCGCGGAAGCCCGCGTCAAGGCGCTCGAAGAAACCGGCGGCGAACCCCCAGATGTTCATCGACACCGTACTGTCGGCTGGGATGGGTGTCCAGACGCCGCCGGGTCCCTCGTACTTCACACCATCGGGGAAGAGCCTGATGGTCTCGCGCTCGACTATCCCCGTGAGGAAGCCGTCCGCCGTCACCTCGCAGACGCCCCGCGACACGTGCCCGTGTTCGCTCAGTGTGTTCTTGAGAAGGTAGCCCGCCATCGAGTACTCGGCGACAGTGTCGGACTTGCTGCCGTCGGCATCGCCTGCTGCGCCGCCTGGGGCCTCGCCGCCGGCGTCAGCACGCGTCAGGTGCTTGCCGATCGCATGAAAAGCGCCCGGGCCGTAGAAGTCGTCGGCGTTGATCGCGGCGTACGCGCCCGGGACCTCGTCGCGCGCGCAGAGCAGAGCGTGCGCGGTGCCCCACGGCTTCTTCCGTTCGGGCGGGACAGAGTACCCCTCGGGGAGTGCGTTCAGTTCCTGGAAGGCGTAGGCCGTTTCGATGTGCGGTTCGACGTTCCGGCCGACGGTGTCGCGGAAGTCCGACTCGATCTCGCGGCGTATGACGAAGACGACCTTCCCGAAGCCTGCCCGGAGGGCGTCGTAGACCGAGTAGTCAAGGATCATCTCGCCGGACGGGCCGACGGGGTCGACCTGTTTGAGCCCGCCGTAGCGACTGCCGATCCCCGCGGCCATCACGACCAGGCTGGGCCTCGAGTCGGACGCTCCCGTGCGGGCCGCGTCCGGGTCTCCGGAGACCGTCACTAGTCTCGGCCCTTGTAGTCGACGAGCACGTGGTAGGGCGAGCGGACCATCCCGCCTGGTACCGACATCATGTCGTCGGGCGAGAGGAGAGACGGCAGAAGCACGGCCGACAGCGGTATGAGTCTCGGCACGTCCTCGTTCAGCCAGACCACGGTTCCCTCGGGAAGCCAGCGTCTCTGCCTGGCGAGCGAGATGGGGTCGACGTCCTCCGCGATCCGTACCTCGATGCACCTGCACATCTTCGTCCCGAACGGCCCCTCGAGCTTCTGTACATCCCCGCAGTCGACGACCCTTATCTCATCCCGCTTGCCGCCCAGCGCATCGAAGGCGGTCTCTCTTGCCTCGAGGAAGAGCTCGCCCGCGCGGATGTCGTCGAGCGGTGTGATGTCTTCGCGGGTTCCGCCCTCGTCGATGCGGAAGGCCTTGAGCAGCTTGGGCTTGCCCGCCGTGAAGAGCGCGTGGAACTCCGTGCTGTTCCCGCTTCCTGCCTCCGTCCGCGTTTCGATGATCCACGTTTCGCCCGCGTCGGTCTTCGACGCGCGGATCTCGAGCGTCTCACTGGGACCGTCACCGATCGACTCGTATCTGACCCAGTCGCCGTCCTGCACGCGTGGGCCGATCCGGTACTTCGACATCCAGCCCACGAGGGCGAGGAACAGGTCCTCGTCCGCCTCGTCCAGCATGTTGTAGGGAACGGGCCCCGTCGGAGCCTTGGGCTCCTCCGTCGGCTTTCCCGGCGTGGGCCGCTCTGTGGCGCCGGCGGCCGTTGACGAGCCGCTCGCCCCGGGCGAGGCGCCGGTCTGGGCGAAGGCCGTCCAGGTCAGAGCGACGGTGAGCACGAGCGTCAATGCCAGCAGGATGCAGGTCGTCCGTGTGATTCCGCGGTGCCGTCTCATGGATGTTTCCTCTCCCCGGACCGTCCTGCGGCCCGGATGGTGGTTCGGTGAGTGCCTCCCTGTTTCTTAATACATACAGCGTACCGGCGCGGCGGGGCCATGTCAACCGAGTAGCGCGGGATGGGCCGCCGGCGGGCGCGTCCGTCGGGGCATTGGACGGGGACGGGGTGTCGTATGTTCAGCCCGCTACGGCTCTTCTCCGGAGCCTGAGCTGCGAGACGATGACGCCGGCCAGCATGAGCGAGCAGCCCACGAGAGCCCTGGACGAGAGCGTTTCGTTCAGGACGGCCCACCCGCCGACGGCCGCGAAGACCGCCTCGAGCCCCAGGATGATGGCCGCGTGTGAGGGGGGCGTTCTGCGCTGCCCGATGAGCTGGAGCGTGTAGGCGATGCCGACCGAGATGAATCCGCCGTAGAGGATCGGCACCGCCGCGGCGATGATACCGTCGAGGCGGATGTCCTCGACCACGAGGGCCGTGAGGAAGCTAAGGACGGCGCACGTGGTGAACTGCAGAAACGCGAGTGTGCCGACATCGATGCGCCTGATGAGCCGTCCGACGAGGATCACGTGGCCGGCCCAGAAGAACGCTCCGGCGAGGACGAGCGAATCGCCCAGCCCGATGGTGAAGTGCTCCGTCACGCTGAGGAGGAACAGCCCAACTATCCCCAGCACGGCGCCCGCCCAGACGCTCGGCCGCGGGTGCATCTTCCAGACGAGCCCGAGGATGGGCACGATGATGACGTAGAGGCCCGTGATGAACCCGGCCTTGCCAGCGGTCGTGTGTACAATGCCGACCTGCTGCAGGGAGGCGCCGCCGTAGAGAAGCGCCCCGGCCGCAAGCCCGCTCAGAAGGAGCCCGCGCAGGGGAGGGCGGTCGGGCCCATACGCTCCGTTGCCGCGCCGCCGCGCGAGCGCGATGAGCGGCAGCATGGGCAGGCTTCCGAGGGCGAACCGCACGGCGTTGAACGTGAAGGGGCCGATGTGGTCCATCGCGACGCGCTGCGCCACGAACGCGAACCCCCAGATGGCCGAAGCCAGCAGGAGAAGCGACTCGGAGACGAGCGGCCTCCCGGGTGCTGTCTCGCTCGTGCGCTCTGGCCGCGTAGGGGCCACCCGGTCCTCCTTTGGGCATCCATCTTGCATGAAACGACGATTATACGTGGGCTGTGACCGCCTGTGAACTAGTATCGGGCGCGTTCTGCGGCCCGCGGGAGTGGTCCCGAACTTGAAAGCGGGGCGGCCTCTGTCTATTATAGATAGTGCGCGCACGAGAAGAGGTGTCAGGAGAGCAATGCCGAGCCAGCACAGGACACTCGCAATCATCACGGCCGCGCTAGCCGCGGCCGTCCTTTACCCGTCCACCGCTCACGCCTACGTCGGGCCGGGAGCGGGGTTCGCCGTGGTCGGCTCACTCGCCGTCGTTTTCATCACGTTCTTCCTGGCACTCGGCTCGCTCATCTCCTGGCCGTTCCGCGCGCTTCGTCGCGCGATCAGGTCGCGGCACCTGCGGGGCCCCGCGGAGATCAAGCGTGCCATAGTCCTCGGCCTCGACGGGCTCGACCCTACCCTCGCGAAGCGCTTCATGGACGAGGGGCTGCTTCCCAACTTCAAGAAGCTCGCGGACGAGGGCTCGTTCAAGCCGCTCCAGACCGCGTGTCCCTCGATGTCGCCAGTGGCGTGGTCCACGTTCGCCACCGGCGTCGACGCGTCGCGGCACAACATCTTCGACTTCCTCGGACGCGACGAGAAGACGTACTTGCCCATCCTCAGCTCGACCCGCATCAGCAATCCCGAGAAGAGCATCAAGCTGGGCAAGTACACCATCCCCGTGGGCAAGCCGTCGATACGGCTCATGCGCAAGAGCAAGACCTTCTGGAGCGTTCTCGACGACTGCTACGTGTCCTGTCATGTCCTGCGCGTTCCCATCACGTTCCCGCCCGAGAAGATGAAGAACGGCGTCATCCTCTCGGCGATGTGCACTCCGGACCTGCGCGGCAGCCAGGGCAGCTTCACCATGTTCACGACCGACAGCGAGAAGGTGCGCGCCTACACGGGCGGCACGCTGCTCCTCGTGGAGCGCGACGGTGACACCGTCAGGGGAGAGATCCCGGGCCCGCCGTCGCCGTTCAACCCGGAAGCGGGTGAGATGACCGTTCCGTTCACCGCGACCATCGACGAGTTCAGCGAGGCCGTGAGTTTCGACTTCGGCGGGAATGAGGTCACGCTGTCCGCTGGTGAGTACTCCGACTGGCTGACCATTGAGTTCAACGCCGGCCTGGGTGTGAAGGTGAAGGGCATAGTCAAGCTCTACGTCACGCAGATCAACCCTCACTTCGAGCTCTACGTCACGCCCATCAACATAGATCCCGACAGTCCCGCGATGCCCATCAGCGACCCGTCGATGTTCTCGCAGTACCTTGCGAAGCTCCAGGGCAGCTACGCGACGCTCGGTCTCGCCGAGGACACGTGGGCTCTGAACGAGCGCATGATAGACGAGACGGCGTTCCTCGAGCAGACGTACGCGATACACGAGGAGCGCGAGAAGATGTTCTTCAACTCGCTCAAGAAGAACAGGAGCGGGCTCACGGTCGTCGTGTTCGACTCGACCGACCGCATTCAGCACATGTTCATGCGCTATCTGGACCCGTCGAACCCCGCGAACCGCGACAAGGACACCACGCAGCACGCTCGTGCCATCGAGGAGCTCTACGTGAAGATGGACGGGCTCCTTGCGCGCGTCATGGAGCACGTCGACAACAAGACACTCTTGTGCGTCGTCTCCGACCACGGTTTCAAGCAGTTCAAGCGCGGTGTGAACATCAACACGTGGGCGCTCGAGAATGGGTACATGAAGGCGAAGGCAGGCGGCAACGAGGCGGACGGCGCGGTCGCAGGCGCCCCGGCTGTCGGCGGGGCTGAAGCCCCGGGCGCGGGCGAATCGCCGGACGGCGAGACGTGCGACTTCGGCGGATACTGCGCCGGTGTTACGGGCGGCGGCAGCGCTATCGGCGAGTACCTGCGCGGCGTCGACTGGTCGCAGACGAAGATCTACCAGCTGGGGCTCTCGGGCATCTACATCAACAAGAAGGGCCGCGAGTCTCAGGGACTGGTCAAGTCGGACGAGTACAAGGCGCTCAAGAAAGAGATCGTGGAGAAGCTCGAGGGGCTCAGGGACCCCGACACGGGAGACGTCGCTATCACGTCGGTCTACGACACCAAGGAGATAATGAGCGGGCCGTACGCCGATGGCGCGCCCGATCTCATCATCGGCTACAACGTCGGCTACAGAGCGTCCTGGGACGCCGCCGTCGGGAAGTCGAGCGAGGCGGTCCTCGAGGACAACCTCAAGTCGTGGAGCGGCGACCACTGCATCGACTACAAGCTCGTGCCCGGGGTGATCTTCACGAACCGCAAGGTCGTGGCGGACAGGCCCGGACTCATCGATGTGGGGCCGTCCATCCTCGACCTCTTCGGAGTGAAGATTCCGGACTTCATGATGGGGACATCGATCTTCCGTGGCGGCGGAGCCGGTGACGCGGCCGGCGACGGCCCGGCGGATGCGGCGGCGGGCGACGGCCCGGCGCAGGACGACAGCGGCTCCGACCAGATGCGCGCCCGAGAGGACAGCTAGTATGCGGCAGACACGAAGAAACAGCATCATCTGGGGTGCGAAGGTGGCGCTGGCGCTCGCGGTGTTCGTGACCGCGCCGGTTCTCCCGGGCTGTACGGCGGAGACACCGGAGCTCGAGCTGGCGGAGGAGGACAGAGCGGCGCTCGCGTCGCTCGGCTACGTCGCGAACGAGCTGACGGAAAGCGGAGGGGCGGACACCGAGAAGCGCGTGCTGGTCCTGGGGATCGACGGGATGGACTGGCTCATCACCACCCGGATGCTGGACGAGGGCAAGCTTCCGCACTTCCGGGCGCTGGCGAACGAGGGCGGCTTCAGCCCGCTCCTGTCCAGCATCCCGCCGCAGAGCCCGGTGGCGTGGTCGAACTTCATCACGGGCGCGGACCCGGGCGGCCACGGCATCTTCGATTTCGTCCACCGCGACCGCGAGACCTACCTGCCGTATCTCTCGAC
>DAOWCM010000407.1 GCA_030639555.1 Candidatus Eiseniibacteriota bacterium
CCCGGCGCGGGGTAGCCCGCGCAGTACCCAAGTCCTCTTCCTGTCATTGGTCCGGCGCCTCCCGGTCCCGTTCTGTCACCGCGTGGCATTTCGATCTACCTCCTTCGGGCGTTGTGTCGCCCGGTAGCATGCCGACGACCGATATGCGGTCGCCTTCGACTACTGCTCTTCCTTCTTGAAGGCCTCGATGGCCTCAGCCACCGTGCCGCCGGTTCTCTCCACGATCCTTATGCCGGCAGAAGTGAGGACTCTCTCCGCATTGGGCCCGCAGTGACCCGTGATGACCGTCTTCACTCCGGAGTCGACGATCTTCTGTCCTGAGGCGATCCCTGCGCCCGATGGGGCGTTGACCCCTGTCGAGTTGTCGATGGCCTCGTGTTCGCCCGTCTCTGTGTCGACGATGACGAACCACTTCGCGCGACCGAATCGTGGATCGAGCTCACTCGTGAGCTCCCCACCCTGTGCTGTTACTGCAATCTTCATCCGTTCCTCCCCTGGGCGCCCGCGCGCCCTCTGTGAGCTCTTCCTCTGCCCCTGCCTCTGCCTTGTCCACGTCCCCCGCAGCATCCGGGCATTCTGTAGCGCGGTCTGTCGAGCTGCCCGGCCGTAAGCGCCCCGAGGACATCCTCAACCTCGCCCGAGATCCAGGGCTCGAGGCGGACGCCCGCCGCAGCGAGCATCTCCGCCAGCGGCCGGGACACGGCCCCGCACACCAAGAGGTCCAGCCGCAGCTCAGCGATACGTGCGGTCCTGAGGGGAAGGCGTCGTGGTTCCAGCGCGACTTCCTCGCGTACTTCGCCAGTCTGGGCCTCGGCGTCGACAACGACGACCCGCTCAGCGGTGTCGAGGACGGGCGATACCCTGCCGTTCCATATGGGGATTCCGACTCTCATGGTGTCCCAGTAAAGCATCGGGTGTGCCAGAACGCGACCGCGTGGCATGTGTCGTTTAACATCACGCTGTGTAAGTAGTTAGAAGCTGCGGCCGGAGCGACATGCGCGCTGACGGCGAGGAGGAGAGGTGCGTGAGTGCAACTGTTCAAGACCGCAGGGTGCAGGTGTGCAACCATGCGGCGATGTGGGTGCTGTGAAGTGCTGGTCCGGTGAGGTGCTGGTGCCGTGACGTGTCTGAACGCCTCAACTCGTGCCGGCGGAGCTCAGAAGGTGGGACGTTTGGGGGGCGGGAGGATCTCGAGGCGCTTCATCTTGCGCCAGAGGGTCGTCTTGTGAATGCCGAGCTCGCGGGCGGTAGCGGCGCGGTTCCAACGGTTCCGCTCGAGCACGGACAGCAGAAACGCGCGCTCGGCTTCAGGAAGGGATCTGGGCGCGTCACCCGTCGGCTGCGGGGTGGGAAGGAGGTGAGGGGGAAGGTGGCGCTTCCTTATGGTTCCCGACCGGCACATGACGAACGCGTGCTCGATGATGTTCTCAAGCTCTCGGATGTTCCCAGGGTAGTCATGGCTCATGAGGAGTTCGAGAACATCGGGGGAGACGCCGGAGAGTTCCTTTCGTTTGAGGCGGTTGTATCGCTCGACGAAGTGGTCGACAAGCAGCGGGATGTCCTCGCGGCGGTCGCGGAGAGGTGGGATATCCACGGCGATGACGTTGATGCGGTAGAACAGGTCACTGCGGAAGTCTCCGGCTGCAACCATTGCATCGAGGTCGCGGTTGGTCGCCGCTACGACGCGGACGTCGGCCTTCTCCGTTCTGGTGGCCCCGAGAGGCTCGTAGGTGCCGTCCTGGAGGACTCTGAGAAGGCGAGCCTGCAGCGCGGGAGAGACGTCGCCGATCTCGTCGAGGAATATCGTGCCGCCTTCCGCCAGAGCGAAGCGGCCCATTCTGTCCCTCCTGGCGTCCGTGAACGAACCGGCCTTGTGTCCGAATAGCTCGGACTCGAGAAGCGTGTCCGGGATAGCGGCGCAGTTGACGGTCACAAGCGGGCCCTCTGCACGTGGGCTCATGTTGTGGATCGCGCGCGCGACCAGTTCCTTGCCGGTTCCACTCTCCCCCAGGATAAGGACCGTGCTTTCGCTCTCGGCGATATCAGGAAGGATCTCGAAGATACGGAGCACGTCTTTGTTCGTGCTGACCATGTCCTCGAACGTGTGGCGCCCGGCCAGCTCACGGCGGAGCTCCTCCTCAACGCTGAGGTCGCGGAAGGTCTCAACACCTCCAATGGTGCGCCCGCTGTCGTCCTTGAGAAGGGC
>DAOWCM010000142.1 GCA_030639555.1 Candidatus Eiseniibacteriota bacterium
GATAGCCTGCACGCCGACCGCCCTCAAGCCCACGACCGGCTGCTCACGGGAAGAGCCGCACCCGAAGTTTTTCCCTGCTAGGAGAATGTCTCCTTCAGCGACGTTCGCGGCGAACTGCGGATCCAGATCCTGCAGGAGGTGCGGCTTCACCTCCTCCGCCGTCGAGCACGTGTAGGTGTACTTCCCGGGGAAGAGCATGTCGGTGTTGATGTCGTCGCCGTACTTCCAGACTCGCACGGTTCCTCCCCGGTCGCTACGCGACCTTCCTCGGATCGGTCACGACGCCCGAGAGCGCCGACGCCGCCACCGTCGCGGGACTCGCGAGGTAGATCTCGGCGTCCTTGCAGCCCATGCGCCCCTTGAAGTTCCTGTTGGCGGTAGAGAGACACCTCTCGCCCGGCGCGAGCACGCCCTGGTGCGCGCCGAGGCACGGGCCGCAACCGGTCGGAAGCAGTACGCCGCCGGCCCTGACCAGCTTCGCGATGGTCCCGTCGGCCAGCGCGGCCTCGAGCACCTCGCGCGACGCGGGCAGGACGAGCAGCCGCACCTTCGGGCTGACTGCCTTGCCGTCCAGGATGGCCGCTGCCGCGCGCAGGTCGGAGAGCCTGCCGTTCGTGCACGTTCCGAGGAGAGCCTGGTTGATCCCCATCCCTTCGACCTCGCTCACGGGTCTCACATTGTCGACCTTGTGCGGCAATGCAACGACCGGAACGATCTCACTGAGGTCGTAACTCAGCTCGCGGATGTACTCGGCGTCGGAGTCGGCCCAGACCGGCTCGTAGGATGAGCGGTCGGCGCCTATCGAGGTCAGGAACATCTCCGTCGTCGCGTCGAACGGGAAGACCGCTATCTTCCCGCCCATCTCGATGCCCATGTTCGCAACGACGAATCGGTCCTCTATTGTAAGAGCCCCAACGTTGCCGTGGAACTCGACCGCCTGGTACGTGGCGCCGCCCGCCGAGATGTCACCGATGATGGTGAGTATCAGGTCCTTCGCGGACACTCCTGGCTTGAACTCGCCTTTGAGCGTCACGCGGATGGTAGGCGGCACGCGGAACCACGTCTCGCCCACCAGCAGCAGCGCCGCGGCCTCCGTCCGATCGATGCCGGTCGAGAACGCGTTGACCGCGCCGTACGAGCACGTGTGCGAATCGCTCCCCACCAGTATCTTGCCTGGCAGCGCGTGCCCCTTCTCGACGACGACCTGATGGCAGACACCCGTCCCGACGTCGTAGAAGTGAGGGATGTCGTGCTTCGCCACGAACTCCCTGATGTTCGCGTGCCCTGTCGCGGTCTTCTCGTTCGCGGCGGGCGTGACGTGGTCAAGCACAATGATAGGCATGTCCTTCCGGACAACACCGTACTTCTCGAGCTCGTCGCCGATCTTCCCGATGATCGCCGCCGTGTTGTCGTGCGTCAGCAGGTGGTCAGGCTTAACCGCGACGATCTGTCCCGGCACGACCGAATTGAGTCCGGCTGCCTTGGCCAGCACTTTCTGCGCGAATGTCATTCCCATCCTGAAAGCCCCCGTCGCGCTGCCCGGAGGGGCGGCAGGAGTCCCGGCCGCCCCTGGGTGAGCGCCATCCTCTTAGAGTTCCGCGATGATCGCGTCCGTCATCTGCTGGGTGGTCGCCGCGCCCTGACCGATGGCGTCGGGGCCTCCCCTGAGCTTCATCATGTCGTAGGTCCAGGAACGCCCGTTCTTGATGACACGCCCGATCGCGTCGCGGATCCGCGTCGCCTTCTCCGCCTCGTCGAGGTGGTCGAGCATCATGCAGGCGGAGAGGATCATGGCGGTCGGGTTCACGATGGAGGGATCGAGCTCCTGGTACTTGGGAGCTGAACCGTGCGTGGGCTCAAAGACCGCGCAGTCGGTGCCGATGTTCGCGCTGCACGCGAACCCCAGGCCGCCCGTCAGCCCGGCGAACCCGTCCGAAACGATGTCGCCGAACATGTTGCCGGCAATGATGACGCCGTAGTCCTCGGGGTTCTTCGTGAGCCACATCATCTGCGCGTCTATGTTCGTGCTCCAGAGCGCGATGCCCGGGTAGTCCGCGGCGACTTTCTTCGCCTCCGCCTCCATCATCCCGGACGTCTCGCGGATAACGTTCGGCTTCTCACACACGGTCACCGAGGTGTACCCGAACTTGTCCGCGTACTTGAAGGCTTCATCGCAGATCCGGTGACAGGCCTGCCTCGTGAAGATCCTCGTCGAGACGGCGAGGTCCTCGTTCGGAACGTCGAGGAACTTCTTCATCTTCGGGTGCGTGGCCAGCGCGTCGCGCACGTTCGCAGGCGGCGCGGTCCACTCGACGCCGCCGTAGAGGCCCTCGGTGTTCTGACGGAATATGACGACGTCGACTTTGGGCTCATCGAACCCGTCGCCCTTCCTGCGGATAAAGTTGAGAGGGTTGCCCTCGAACGAACGACACGGCCGAATGCAGACGTCCAGGTTGAAGTGCTGACGCATACCGACGATCGGGCTGTAGTAGACGTAGCCCTTGTCCTTGAGCTCGGGCGAGATCTCTTCCGCGGCCTTGCCCTTGGGCTTCGACGTGATGGCGCCGAAGAGCCCCAGCCGATGCTTCTCGAGAAGGGCGATCGTCCTGTCGGGCAGGGCGTTCCCCTCGTTCTTCCAGAACTCCCATCCGATGTCGGCGTGAACGTAGTCCGCCTCGAATCCCACGGCCTCGAGGACCCGCAGGGCCTCGGGCAACACGGTCTGGCCGATACCGTCCCCGGGCATCGTGACGATCGTGTGCTTCGCCATCAACTACCTCCTCAGTTGGAAGAACAGCTCGCAGTCATGTGCCTTCTCTGTGATCTCTCTGCCACACGCCTCCTCGGCCTGCGCTGACTCGCCCGCCCTAGCCCGCCCGCGCAAGCTCCCGACCAACCATCTCTCCAAAGCGCTTCATGCCCTCCCGGATGCTCTCGGGAGAGACCATGCTGAAGCTCGCCCTCATGCAGTTCTTGAGCGCGCCCGTCGTGGAGAATGCGCCGCCGGGCACCAACAGCACCTTGAGCTCCTCGCATTGCTCATCGATCATGCGGCGCGCGTCGCACGCGTCAGGCAGCACGAACCAGATGAACATCCCTTCCGTGGGAACATTGAACGTGACCGAGGGCGGAAGGAACTCCTTAGCACCCTCGATCATCGCGTCGCGGTTCGTGCGGTAGAACTCGCAGTTCTTCTTTATGTGTGCGCGAAACGCGTCGTGCCCCGCGGACGCCATGTACTTATGAAGAAGTGCCTGAATGAACGTGCTCGTGTGGAGGTTCGACGACTGCTTGAAGAGCACGAACTGCCGAATGATCTCGGCCGGACCGGACGCGTAGCCGATCCGCAGGCCGGGCGCGAAGATCTTCGAGAAGCTGTCCAGCCTGACGACACGCCCCTCCGTGTCCATCGACTGGAGCGACGGCAACACCTGCGAATCGCCCAGCTTCACGAGCTGATACGGGTCGTCCTCGAGCACCAGGACGTCGAAGTGCTGTGCTATCTTCATCATGTGCTCACGGCGCGGCTGCGAGAGCGCCACGCCGCCGGGGTTGTGACCGCTCGGCACGGTGTAGATGAACTTGGGCAGCCTGCCGCCGGCGTCGGCGATGCGGCTGAGTTCGCTCTCGAGCGCCGCCGTATCCATGCCGTCCTCGTCGAGCGGCACGGCGACGAAGTTACCAGTGAACGACTTGAACGCCGACAGCGCGCCGGGATACGCGGGCTCGGAGAGCGCGATCGAGTCGTCCGGGTCCGCGAACAGGTAGGGCATGATGAAGAGGCTTTCCTGGCTCCCGTTCGTGACGACGAGTTGAGACGCATCGAGCTCAACACCGTCCTTCCCGCGATGCCAGGTGATCAACTCTTCCCGTAGCCCCGCGTGGGCGTCCGAGGCGCCGTACTGCGAGGCGACCGTGAGATCCGAACCTTCGAGCGAGCTTTTCGAGCCGTCCTTGAACCGCACGTCGACGCGGTCGAAGACGAACGTGTCAGGGTTCGGGTAACCTCCGCCCAGCGAGATCATATCCTCTATCTTCAGGTACTTGAGAAGCTCGCGGATGGGCGAGGGCTCCTTGCCCTTTGCCCGGCGTGCCAGCCATCTGTCGAGATCCGGCAACACGTCCTCCTGTAGCAGTTGACTTCGAAGGGCACACCGCCCCGAGGCAAACAAACCGCCCCAGGAACTGCGTCGAGGCGGATCGTGGGGGCACCCGAGGAGTGCCGAGGGCACCACAGCACGTTAGTATATCGCGCCCCGGGCACCGGGTCAAGATTCAGAACCTGGCCCCCCGGGACCGCTCGGGCGATACCCCGTTTCAGCGACCCCGCACTCTCCTGCGGTTGGACAGGAGCACGATGTCCTTCAGCGCCTGCTCGCTCGTCGCTGCCATCCAGCGCTCCTCGAAATCTGCGCCGCTGACGACCTGCGCGATCGCCGACAGAGCCCAGAGATGAAGGCCGCGCTCGTCCCCCGTCCCGACCAGAACAAACGCGACGTGGACCAGGGGCTTCCCCTCGGCCAGCGCGATCCCCTCCCGTGAGCGAGCCAAGAGGACGCCGAAGGCACTTTCACCTTCGATGACCACATGCGGGATGGCCAGGCCGGGCGCCAGCACGGTGCTGCTCTCACGCTCCCTGGCGAGGAGGGCCTCCAGAAGAACCGGCTGGCTTACGCCGACTCGAGGCGCCAGTGCGCTCGAGACGAGGTCGAAGAACTCGTCGCACGTCATGGCGCCGTCGATGTCGAGGACCACGCTGTCCTCGACCAGTCCGTCGAAGCGATCCCGGACGATCCCGTCTCGCTCGCGGATGATGTCCTTGAGCTCCTCCTCCAGCGATCCCGTTACGAGTTCCTTCGCCGCGATCCTGTGAATGACGTGAAGCAAGGCAGATTCTCTGTTCGGCCTTGTTCGCCCGTAGAACCAGTAGACACAGAACGAGGCAATGACGAGCAGCGCGACCGTGGCGAAAGAGCCTTCGCCCATCTCCAGCACAACGAACAGAATGCCCACGATGCCGGCTATCTGCATCCATGGATAGCCGGGCGCGTGGAAGCGGGGGCGATAGTTCTGGAGGCCGCTCTCTCTCAGGACAATGACGGCCGTGTTCGCGAGAACGTACGTCACCATGAACACGACGGAGGCCGCCTGAACCAGCGTGTCCAGCCTCACGAGAAGGGCGGCGGCCACGAGACCCCCGGTGACCATGAGAGAAACGTGTGGGGTCCCGAATCTCGCCCCGACCCTGCCGAGCGGCTCCGGAACCAGACCGTCGCGACCGAGCGCGAGCAGGTACCGAGAGGCCGCCATGATGCCGCCGTTCGCCGTCGTGAGGAAGGCCAGAACCGCGGCGACGATGAGCGCCGTTCTGCCGCCGGCACCCATGAACGCGGCCGCCCCGTCGGATATCGGCGTCAGCGACCCGTCAAGGATTTCGGAGCTCAGCACGCCGCTTGTGACGAAGACGATCAGGACATACGCGACGCCGGTGATCACGAGCGACATGATCATGGCGAGCGGGATGACCCGCCCCGGGTCCTCGACTTCCTCCGCGATGCTCGCGACCTTCAGGAGGCCGCCGTACGACACGAACACGAAGCCGGCCGTCGCGAACACCGCCCGGAATCCTCCGGGCGCGAACGGCTGAAGATTCTGGATGTTGACTGCCGGGAGACCCCGGAAGACGTAAAGGGCCAGGAGCGCGAGCAACACAAACACGAGGCCGACCTGGAGCCGCGCTGCTTCCCTGACCCCGATCACGTTCATCCCGACGAAGAAGACGCAGAACACGGCGCCGACGAGGCGTGGGTCGACCGGGAGAACGAACTGGGCGAGGGCGGCCAGCCCCACGAGCGCGAACGCGCTCTTGAGCGAGAGGGAAAACCAGGTGAGCAACCCGGCGACGGTCCCGGCCGCCACGCCCATGCTGCGCGAAACGAAGAAGTA
>DAOWCM010000282.1 GCA_030639555.1 Candidatus Eiseniibacteriota bacterium
ACGCCCGGCACCGTGACGACGTCGCTCGTGTTCACGCCCGCGGACGCGATGCTCGCGAGAGAGAAGCTGCCTGTCTCGTCCCCGCCCACCTTGCCTACGTACTTGGCCCTGAGCCCCAGCCTCGAGCAGAGCACCATCGCGCTCGCGGCCTGACCACCGGGCGTGCGGAGGAAGCGCGAGACCCTGGGCTTCGAGCCGGGCATTGGGAACTCAGTGACGAAGCACAGGTGGTCGACGGCGTTCAGACCGAAGCCCACGACGTCGAACTCACGGACACCTGGGACATCAATTCCGAGCAGCAACGTCGACCTCCAGACGGTCGCACGGCCGGGACTGTGGCGGCGCGGGGCGGTTCCGCCCAGGTTCGTCCGGCCCTCCGCCCATCAGATTTCCGTGTGCTTCCAGTGGCCGCGCTGGAACCATACGAACGTCAGCAGCACCTCGATTGACGCGGCGATGAACATCGACCACCACACGCCAGTCTCGGTGGTGTGCAGCACGTGGATGGCAAGAAGGATCAGCGGGATCTGAACGCCCCACTCGATGATGCCCGCGATGACGGTCGGCGGCCACGTGTTGCCCGACCCGTAGAACGCGGACGACATTACGATGTGCATCGCTATCATCACCTGGGCAATAACCAGGAGCCGGACCAGAGTGATCCCGGTCGCGATGACCGCGGCATCCGTTGTGAAGAGGCCGAGTATCTGGCGCGCGAAGATGAACTCGAACAGGGCGAGTATGCCGGTCAGCACCATGACGAGGAGCGTCGCCTTGACGACGGCCTCGTGCGCCCGGTCCTTCTTCTTTGCACCGAGGTTCTGTCCCACGATGGCGCTGGCGCCCAGTTCGAGCCCGACGCCGAACAGGATGCCGAGCTCCATGATGCGAATGCTGAAGCCGTAGGCCGCCACCACGAGCGTTCCGAACCCCGCGACGAGAGTGGTCACGTACCAGTGCGCGACACTGCGCATCAGCCCGTTCAACCCTGCCGGCATCCCGATCTTCATGATCTGCATCATGATGGAGAGCCGGGGATGGAACCTGCGCATCAGGGGCACGGTGATGTTCGCGCGCCCCGACGAGAGGACCACCAGGCCCACGAGGACCGCGCACGTCGCCGAGATGACTGTCGCGAGCGCCGCGCCCGCCACGCCCATGTCGAACCCGAAGATGAACAGGGGATCCAGTGCGACGTTCAGCGCCGTCGACATCAGCATGATGTACATGGCCTTCGGCGCGTCGCCCACGCCACGGAGCGCCGTGTAGACCGTGTAGGATGAGAACATGAACGGGAGACCGTAGAAGAAGACGCTCCCGTATTCCACGGCGTAGCGGCGCACATCGGGGTCGTCGGACATGAACCGGATGATGGATGGGACAGCAAGGAGCCCGATGACGGCCATCAGAACCGCCAGGGAGAACTTGAGCAGCAGAGTCTGGCGTATGACGTCCCGGGTCGCCTCGTACTCGCGCTCGCCGTACCTTCGAGAGATGAGGGCGACCGACCCCGTCCCGACGATCTGATTGGTCGAGCCCAGGATCCAAGCGATCGACCCGAACATCGTCAGCGCGGCAACGTGGCTCATCCCCAGGCGCCCGACCCAGTAGATGTCGGTCAGAGCGTAGATGGTCATCGCCCCGAAACCGATCATCGAGGGGATACCCATGTAGAGGACGTTCTTGAGAACGTTGCCCTCGGTGATGTCGACCGCGGGCCTGTCAGCCAGTGAGCCGCCCGTGGCGCGGTCGTCCACACCGGGAGCGCCCACACCGGGGCCGTCCACGTTGGAGTGGCTGCTGTCTCTCTCGTGCTCCGGCAAGATGCCCCCTGAGGAAGCGACTGGACGATCGCGGCCCACGCAGGCGCGCGGTACACGAAGGCTCAAGCATAGCGACTCGGACGCGGAAACTCAACCACGGGCGGGCCTATTTGCGTTGACTTCCGTCACGGAGAGAGCGACCATGCACAGCTGGCATGCACCGTTGCATGGGCTCTCTCTGCAAGGGTCCGGGTCACTTGAGAAACACGGAGGAGAGACGTGGATGAGCAGCTGACGAAGCAGATCCTCGAGAACCTCCGCGAACGATATCCAGAGAAGTTCCTTCCGGAAGATCAGGTCTTCTCCCGCATTCACCGGGGCGACAGGATCTTCATAAGCACGGCGTGTGGAGAACCACAGTACCTCGTGCGCGCGATGATCGAGTTCGTGGAGTCGCACCCGAAGGCGTTCTTCGATGCCGAGGTGCTCCACGTCTGGACGCTGGGGGTCGCGCCCTACACGGACGAGAAGTTCAAGACCAACTTCAGACACAACTCGTTCTTCATCAGCGAGAGCACGCGCGAGGCGGTCAATGAGGGGCTCGCTGACTACTCGCCCATTTTCCTCTCGCAGGTCCCGGCTCTCTTTCGCCGGAAGCTCGTTCCTATCGACATCGCCCTCATCCAGACGTCGCGCCCCGATGAGAGTGGGTTCATGAGCCTCGGGGTCAGCGTCGATATCACGAAGGCGGCCGTGGAGTCCGCTACCACCGTCATCGCCCAGGTCAACTGCGAGATGCCGCGCATCCACGGCGACGCGTTCGTGCACATCGACGACGTCGACTTCGTCATACACCACGACGAACCGCTCCTGACCTACGAGGCGAGCGTGCCCGGCGACATAGCGGAACGTATCGGCAATTACGTCGCCCGCATCGTTCAGGACGGTGACACGATACAGGTGGGATACGGAAGCCTCCCCAACGCCATCCTGGCCGCCCTGTCCGAAAAGAAGCACCTCGGCGTGCACACCGAGCTCCTGAGCGACGGCATCGTCGAGCTCATGAAGCAGGGCGTTATCGACAACTCGCAGAAGACGATCAACAGGGGCAAGACGGTTGCCACGTTCTCCATGGGAAAGAAGGAAACGTACGAGTACCTCCACGACAATCCCGGCGTCGAGTTCCGCGACATCGCCTACACGAACAACCCGCTGACCATCGCGCGGCTCCACAACATGACCGCCATCAACTCGGCCCTCCAGATAGACCTGACGGGACAGGCGTCGGCCGTGTCGCTGGGCAAGAAACACTACAGCGGGATCGGCGGCCAGGCGGACTTCATGCGCGGCGCGGTACTCGCCCCCGGTGGAACGACCATCCTGGCTCTGCCCTCAACCGCGCACGACGATGAGCTTTCGAGAATCGTCCCCTACCTCGACGAGGGCGCCGGCGTCTCGCTCATCCGCGGCGACATCCACTACGTCATCACGGAGTACGGCATCGCGTACCTCCACGGCAAGAACATCCGCGAGCGCGCGATGGCGTTGACGGCCATCGCCCATCCCAAGTTCCGGCCGTGGCTCATCAGCGAGGCCAAGAATCGGAACCTCATCTACAAGGACCAGGCGTTCATTCCCGGGAAGCGAGGCGAGTACCCCGAGGAACTCGAGGTGCACCGAACGACTCACGCGGGGTGCGACCTGATGCTCCGTCCCGTGAAGATCAAGGA
>DAOWCM010000317.1 GCA_030639555.1 Candidatus Eiseniibacteriota bacterium
AACGCGGTCTTCAGGGCGTTCTCAACGGCGAGCGCTCCACCGCTGATGAAGAAGAGGTTCGGAAGCTCGGGAGGCGCCGCGATGGTGGCGAACGTCTCCACGAACTCGGCCATCTCGATGGTGTACAGATCGGAGTTGGCCGGCTTGTTGATCGCTACCTTCCCGAGCTTCTCCACGAAGGCCGGTTCGGTCATCCTCGGGTGATTGAACCCGATGGGGGACGACGCGAAGCAGGTGAAGAAGTCGAGCAGGTACTTCCCGCTCCGGGAGTCGTACAGACGTGTGCCCTTGCTCTTCTCGAGATCCAGGACGATGTCGAAACCGTCCGCCAGCATGTGGCCCGCGATAGTCTCGTGCACCTTGTCCGGCGCTACGGTCACTCTGTTGGTCTCCGTTGGTGTCACTCTTCCCTCCGGGTACATGAGGAAACGCCCCGAGCTGTGGCGTCCGTCGCCCCCGCGGCGCGAACTCGAGGCACGCACGCCATCGGGGGGAATCGTAGGTGCCAATTGCACCCAGAAGCTTGATTGTAGCCTCCGCAGTGCGGGGCTGTCCACTCGAATCGGGCGTCTGAAAGGGGGTGTGCGGCCAGCTGGGGGCGTGCGGTCGGCTGGGGGCGTGCGGCCGGCTGGGGGTGTGCGGCCGACTGGGGGGTGTGCGGCCCGCCTACGAGGACGTCTCGACCGCACGGGGGAACAGGATCTCGAGGAGAGCCGGCGCCACCGGTCTCGACAGGATCTTCGAGCTGACTTCCTCGGCGTCCAGGATGCCTTCCTCCGTGATGATCCCCTCGACGAGCGACAAGGGAACGCGCTCGAAGTAGCGGTTCTCGACCTCCACGCCCGGCAGGGGAGTGGCCAGGACCTCCCTTGGGTCCCAGACGCGGTCCGGGCGGCCCCTGGCGCCTTCGGCTATGAGCTTATCGAGCAGCGCCGCCACGTAGACGGGGACACCGGCCTCCTTTGCCGCCAGCGCCAGCGGGTACGTTCCAACCTTGTTGACGAAATCGTTCTCCGAGACCGCGTCGGCCCCGACCAGCACCAGCTGGCACCGTTCGACCAGCCCGGGGAGCGCCGCGTCGACCACCAGTGTGACGGGTATGCCCCACGCGGGGAGACTGGTCCCGAATTCGACTCCCTCGTTGGAGGGACGGGACTCCGAGACCACGACGCTGCATTCGGTGCCGTTCCGAACCGCGGCGGCCAGAACCGCCCGTACGCTCTCGCTCGTGCTCACCGTCGCGACCGCGGCGCCCGCGGGTACGAGGCCTGCTCCCTCGAGACCGAGTTCCTCGAGCTGCGTCTCGCCCGATTCCCAGATCCTGCTGCACTCCAGATAGACGATGCGCCTCGCCGTGTCCGGGGAAACGCCCGACAGAACGGACCTCTCGGCGACGCTGAGCACCTGGCTGACGAGACTGATGATCGACGCCATCTCGCGCTTCGCCCTGACAAGCTCGCGACAGGCGTGGTGGAGTTCCTCCCAGAACGCCCCGGGATTGGAGGCGTCGGAGGCCTCGGCCATCTCGGCCAGCTCTCTCGCCGCTAGTCTCGTGAGCACAGACGCGCTCGATGTGGAGTCCTTAGCAATGCTCTCGAACAAGGTAGTCTCCTTTCGGAGGAGGTCAGTGACGAGCGCGGACGCTCAGGTCCCCGGGCGTTCCCGCGTCAGGCGTATCTCGACATCGCCTCTATGGGGTCGAGCTTCGACGCCTTGAACGCCGGGTAGAGGCCGAAGAGGAAGCCGACCGCCACTGCGAATGACATCCCGAGCGCGGCCCCCGTCATCGAGACCGGAACAACGATGTCCTGGCCCATCTGTGTCGCGGCGAACGTGATGAGCCCGCACAGGCCCGCTCCCACCGCGACCCCGACCAGTCCGCCGACGACGCTGATCGTGACCGATTCCACGATGAACTGCTGGAAGATCGCCCGGTCCTCGGCGCCCACGGCCTTCCTTACTCCGATCTCGCGCAGCCGCTCGTTCACGGAGATGATGAGTACGGACAGAAGCCCGATGCCGCCGACGAGCAGGGCGACCGTTGCTATACTCGAGAGAATCGTGTTCCACGTGCTGATGATCTGCTCGACGCCTTGGATGGCCTCGGCGATTTGCGCCGCCACGTTCTCGATCTGAAAATCCTCGACGCGACGGTGCTCCTGCAGGAGCGTGTCATGTATCTTATCGTAGGCGGCGCCGATGTCGGCCCCGTCTCGTATTCTTATGGCGAAATAGTCGATTCGTTTCGAACCGGTCAAGTAGTACATACTGGTGGTCACGGGGATGTAAACGCGCTCGTGATTCTCCTCCTGCCCGCTGTTCCCGAACATCTGACTGAAGTCCTTCATGCGAAGCACGCCTACTACACGGAAGCTCTGCCCGTCGAGCAGTACGTCCTCGCCGATGGCGTTGGCGTCACCGAAGAGGTCCTCTTTGATCAGCTGCCCGAGCACGACCACGCGTGTGTGATTCTCGATGTCCGTCCAGGTCAGCGGTCTACCCTCGCCGATGTCCAGCTTGAGAAGAGGGAACCCGTCCGGCGTCGCGCCGAAGACGCTGAAGCGCCTGGCCTCGCTGCCGGCGCGCCCGACCACGTAGGAGTTCATGGCCGGCGTCAGCCACTCGATCTCGGGCACCTCTCTCTGCAGAACCTCCGTGTCCTCGAGGGTGAGTCCCTTCGAGACCCTGAGGCTGGCGAGGTTGTCCGGGTTGTCCGGTGGCCGGGACCCGACGAAGAAGACATTGTCGTAGCCGAGCTGCTCGAAGTCCTCCATTATGCGGTCGCCGATGCCGCCCACGAACGAGAACATGGCGACCACCGAGGCGACTCCGACGACGATGCCGAAGAGCGTCAGAGACGAGCGCAACTTGTGGGACCATATGGACGACAGGCCGCCGGCTATGCTCTCGAGGATGTTCACGTTGTCGCTTGTCTCCTATTCGTAATGCAGAGCCTCGACCGGGTTCAGCCGGCCGGCCTTCATCGCGGGGAAGAGCCCAAAGACGAGCCCGACACCGACCGCGCAGAGGAACGCGGACGCCAGGATGGAGATCGACAGGGCCGTGGGCATCCCGAGCACGTTGCTGACAACGGCAACGAGACCGAGCCCCAGAAGCAGTCCCACGACACCGCCGGCGGCGGTCA
>DAOWCM010000255.1 GCA_030639555.1 Candidatus Eiseniibacteriota bacterium
CATCGCCGCCACCTCGATCCTGACGCTCATTGCGTACCGCTTCACGCTCGGTTTCCTGGTGCCCCGACTGTCGTACCTGACGCGCCTGGACTTCTTTATCACCGGCGCATCGCTACTCGTGTTCGCGGCGCTGCTGGAGGCTCTGACCACCGTCAGCCTGGCCGAAGAACATCCCGCCCTCGCCAGGCGGATCGATGTCACATCGCGCTGGCTGTTCCCCGCGGCCTTCGTCGCCTTGACCATCGTGTCGTTCGTTCGATAGCCGGGCACCGGGCGCGTAGCTCTCTCGCGGCTACGGCCGGACGGGGCGTGCAGGGAGCATTGCGGAGGAGTAGCACAATTGTTATACTTCGTCGTGACCACGATTCGGAGGGCATCATGGTCAAGGAGATTACCGTACGCCGGGTCGGAGGATCGGTGGGCACGACCTTGCCCAAGGACATGGCCGAGCGGCTCCACGTCGAGCCGGGCGACCGGTTGCTCGCTGTCGAGACCGATGAAGGAATCCTGCTTACGCCCTACGATCCCACGGTCCAGGAGGCGCTGGAGATCGCCGCCCGTACGGCCAAGAAGTATCGCGGCGCCCTACGCACGCTAGCCAAGTAGCCGCCCGTGATGGTGGAGCCACGGTGGGTGCCTCGGGTCGTGGTCCAGGCGGTGCATTACGATCAGGTGCGCGAGCACGGTGGTCTGCTCGGGCTTCGGGACGAGGACGCACTCGAGGCCGCCCTGGCCCGCCCACGCCACAAGTGGACCTACAAGCGCAAACCCGATCTCGCCATTCTCGCGGCGGCGTACGGCTACGGCCTCGTTCGCAATCATCCGTTCCGTGACGGCAACAAGCGCATGGGTTTTCTCACGTTGGTGATCTTCCTCGAACTCAATGGCTTCCGACTGGAGTGTGCCGAGGAAGACGTGGTGACGACCATGTTGGCCCTGGCCGCAGGAGACCTCACCGAAGCCCAACTAGCCAAGTGGGTGCGCGCGCGCATCGTTCCCCTCCCCTAAGGCAACGCCGGCTCGGGCCGCGGCACAGGCGCAACTCCGGTCGCAACAGCGGTGGAACCAGCGACAGCGGAGTTTCAGAAACCCACTCAGCAACTCACACAGTAACTCACACACTCCCCTGAATACGCCGAAACGCGACCCCGGCTAAGCCGAAGTCGCGTCGCCAGTTCCCGAGTTGCCCCGCCTGGGATCGAACCAGGACTCTTCTGATCCAGAGCGGCGGCCTAAGGGGCCCGAAACCCGGCAAAATGTCACCCTAAACGCGAGTTCGTGTCGTCCGGTGTCGGGGTTGAGTGACAAGATGTCGGTTCATGACGGCACCTTGCCAGGACAGATGTCGTACTTTGCCGTGTTACGTCACGCAAACACAGCGCCCGGCGCGGGGCCGGGCGCTCTCACCAAACAGTCAATCACCGCCTATCGGCACTCTCCTCGGTCAAGCGGCTGGTCTATCGATGATGCGCTCCCGCGACAGCGCGGGTCTCCAGCGTGACGACATCAGTGAGACCCACTGGGCGACACGATGTGTGAACCGCACCCACTGATCGGACTTCCCGGCTAGGGTTAGTCGTTGGCGTCCAGAGCGTGGCGTGATTCTGGGTGCCGGTGTTGCTCCACCCGACCCCCTGGCCACGGTTGTTAATACCGTCGGCCTCGGCCCCGGTGCCGCCCAGGGTCCCGAGGTCGGTCATCACCCCGTCCTCCCACAGGAAGGCGTTGATATAGACGCCAGTGCTGGTCTACCCGCTCTCCAACGCCGCCACGGGGTCGCTCTGCAGCCACACCTGCCTCCGCAATCGAGACTCTTCGATCCCACCGTTTCTTCCCAGCCTAGCGCCCCGCACCAGACGGTCCCACATTGGTGCGAGTGCCCCCGTTCGCGCATTTGCCCGAAGCAATGCATGCGGATTTCGCTATATGGAGAGTCCGATGCCGTGCTGCCTGGCTTTTCGGCGCTGAATGGATCGCCCGGCTGCCCCCTCGGACTGTCTGCACGAGAATGATGGAGCCATCCAACTTTCGGCGATTTGAGTTGTAATTGAAAGAGACATCTGCTGCGGCAGACGAACAGGACCGCGCACTGGTCAAGCGGTGTCTGGAGGGACAGGGAGACGCGTTCAGCGGTCTCGTCGATCGCTACCACAAGCCCCTCTTCAATGTCGCGCTTCGGATGCTCAGCAACGTACAGGATGCCGAGGACGTGACGCAGGCGGTGTTTCTCAACGCGTTTCTCAGGCTCAAGACCTACGACCCGGCGTACAAGTTCTTCAGTTGGGTCTATCGCATGACCGTGAACGAGTCCTTGAACACGCTCAAGCGTCGGAAGCAGACGGTCACGCTGGAGCACATCCGCGACGTCCGGGCGCCGGGAGTCGCACCCGATAGAGCGGCGGAGGTCGAGGACCGCGTCGCAAAGGCGCTGATGAGCTTGAGACCGGACGACCGAGCCGTGGTGGTGTTGAAGCACTTTGTGTCCTTTTCGTACCAGGAGATTGCCGACGTGTTGGAGATTCCCGTCCGAACGGTGAAATCGCGGCTCTTCACGGCACGGGGACGGTTGAGGGACACCTTGCGGGAAAGCGAGCTGTGAGCCCGTGCTGAACCCGGACCAGGTCGAGCTCCTCCATCGGGAGATCGATGGCGCGAACACTCCGGAGGAGAGTGCCGCGGTCAGGTCGTTGATCGAGAGCGATGCGGAGGCCCGGGCGCTCGAGGCTGATCTGCGACATGTCACGGAGATCTTCGACCGAGTGGGGACCACCGAGCCGCCTCCCCACCTGCGACGGGCCATACTGGATGCTCTGCCACGGCAGGATCGCGCGACATCGGCGTGGGAAGGTCTCGGGAACCTCGTGAAGGCCATCCCGGACGGATTGCGAAAGAGGCCCCGATTCGCGTTGGTCTCGTCGTTGTGCGTCGGCTTCGTCGCCGGCTTCGCGGTGTACGCGGCGTTGGCAGACACCGTGATGATCGATCGCTCGAACACCAGAGGTCTCACCGGCACGTTCCTGGAGCCCCGCGCGGTCGACGAATTGGAGACGGTGAAGGACGTCGCGATCGCCGTCCCCGCCGGGAGCGGCCGGGTCAGCGTCAAGGTTGGGCCGACCCTCGTCATCGTCGAGCTCGCATCCGATGTGGAGGAGACCGTGGAGGTTCGGTTGACGTTCCCCGAGGGAGCGTACGGGTTGCGCGGGTTCTCCCAGTTGAGGAGCGAAGTGGGAGCGTCCTTCGCGGCCGAACCCGGTGTCATCCACGTCACGACGTCGGGCGCGAACACGCATACCTTCTTCTTGAACCATGAGGGACCGGCGCCGCCGTTGGCCTTGTCCCTTGTCCATAGCGGCAAGGAGGTCTTCGCCACGACCCTATTTCCGTGAGGATCGGACCAGGAGGGATGACTTCACCCGCGACGTTGTGCGTACTCGCGCTGAAACTCGGCATTGAATGCAGCCAGGAGGCAATATGACCAAGAAGACTATGGCCCTCACAGGAACGGTGCTGGCAGCTGGGATCGTCATCGCCGGGATCGTGATTGGCTTCCCGCCCAGTTGGGGCGGCGCCGGCTCGATCGGCGGGGTCGAGGAGGCGGTGCGGTACAAGGGCCGTCCCATGACCGAGGCCGACGTGACCCTCGCGAATCCCGAGATCGCGGTGCTGTTCCAGAGTGATCAGGTCCTACGCCTGATCGAGAGCGACGTGTTCCGCGAAGTGATGCAGAGCGAGACCTATCGGGAGCTCATGGCCAGCGAGTCCTACCGGGAGCTCATGGCCAGCGAGTCCTACCGGGAGCTCATGGCCAGCGAGTCCTACCGGGAGCTCATGGCCAGCG